>JASLGB010000242.1 GCA_030150315.1 Dokdonella sp.
GCGGATGGCGAAGCTGCAAAAAGCCAGCGGACCGATCACCTGGTCGCGCCTCGGCGCACTGCCGCAGGAGTCCACATGAGCCGCGGCGTGAACAAGGCTGCCCTCGTGAGTTCGTACGCATCGGGTCGCAGCATTCCGGAAGTGGCGAGTGAGCACTCGGTTTCTCGAAGCGCTGTGCGAAAAGCGGCCCTAGAAGCAGGAATTCTTCGAAGTCGTGCGGCCGGAGTTCGGCTTGCGGCGCGGAATGGAAAGCTCGGCAGCGGAACCCGAGGCAAGGCTCGCTTGTTCACGGCAGAGCATCGCCAATCCGTGAAGAAGGCCGCCATTCAGCGTGGCGCTGAGCGAGGCGCCGGCTACACCATCAAGCCCAACGGATACATGGAATTCACGCGCGGCCCGCACAAGGGGCGCGCAATCCACCGAGTGGTGGCGGAGCAAATGATTGGAAGGCCGCTTGGCCATGACGAAGTTGTCCACCACCGGGATTCAAATAGGCGGAACAACTCACCAGAGAACCTCGAAGTAATGACGCGCGCTGAGCACACCCGACTTCACCGGCAGGAGGCAAACCATGGCAAGGGGCGTTAATCGCGTGATCCTGGTAGGCAATCTCGGCGCCGACCCCGAGACGCGCTACACCACCAACGGCGGCGCGATCACGAACATCCGCATCGCGACATCGGAGCAGTGGCGCGACAAGCAAACCGGCGAGCAGCAGGAGCGCACCGAATGGCACCGCGTGGTGCTGTTCGGCAAGCTCGGCGAAATCGCCGGCGAGTACCTGAAGAAGGGCCGTCAGGTCTACATCGAAGGCTCGCTGCGCACGAACAAGTACACCGACAAGGAAGGCATCGAGCGCTACACCACCGACATCGTCGCCAACGAGATGCAAATGCTCGGCGGCGGTGGCCGCGAAAACGACCAGGGCGCACCGCAGCGGCAGCAACCCAGTGGCTCAAGCGCAGCGGCACGACAGTACGCCGACGCGAAGGCCGGCAACCGCAGCGCATCACCGCCGCCCGAGGACTTCACCGACGACGACATTCCGTTCTAGGTCCCGAATTAAGAGGCGGCGAAGCCGTCCGCCTTGAATGAACTGTTATGCCGCAGACGCGGCAGAGGAAGAAAGAATGCAGTACATCATTGCTTGGCTGCTGTGCGTTTCGATGACGTTGGCGCACGTACTCACCGACGACGTTGATTGGAAATGGTTGGCGATCAGCGACATTAACGTGACCGTCTGGCTGGGCGTTGCTTACATGATCGGCAAGTGCCGGAAGACAACGACGGTGAAAATCATCAAGCTGAAAGATGCGGCATAACGCTTGAATTAAGTGGCGGCGAAGCCGTCCGCCTTGAATGACGTGTTGGGGTGCGCCCGGCCACGGAACGGAGCAATCATGATCACAGATAGAGCGCACGCAGTTAGATGGGCGAAGAGAGTAATCCGGAGTCTCGGGAACGAAATCATTTATTCGCGGTGGCACTGGACAACAAATGCACACACGACGGCATGCGGGCGTCTGATTAGCGTGATCTCTGACACGCCCCACACGCTGCCCGAAGCCGATGACGACTCAGCACGAGTGGATTGCGCACAGTGCATCAAGCAGATGCAGCCCAACGCAGAGCTGTGCGGCTCGCCGGAGCGCAGCGTAGGCGAGTCCGAACGAGCGCCGGGTTAGGCGCGGAGGATTGAGAAATGGGAATGCTACCGAATGACGTTGCACGATGCGCCGGAGTTGGTGACGACGAAGAAGGCTGGCGCGAAGGCTGCGAAGACTGCGCCCGCAGACTGGCTGAATCAACCAGTGACGTATCGGCATGGATGATGCCACCGGCCATCATTGCATTCTGGTGCGAGTTCAGGATAGCGCCTAACGACTGAATTAAGCCGCGCCGCGAAGCGGCGTCGGCTTGAATGAACTGTTAGGCGGCATTACAGGAGAACTGAAATGTGTATTCACAAGTACAAAGTATGGTGGCCAGAGCAAGGGCAAACGCAAGACGATGCCCGCGTATTTGAAGGTTTTGACCATGAGGGCGCGGCGGCAGCATGGGCCGACTGGTACGACCACTACAGCGCAGACTATCTGATCGTTGGTGGAGCAACGCCGGAAGTGCAGGTGCTGCGCGAAGGTGAAGCGTGTCCGAGAACCGTTCTGGTGATGGGCGAGACAACGCGCGTATACAGCGGTCATCTTGCCGCCTAACGCTTGAGTTGAGCTGCCGCAGCGAAGCTGCGGTCAGCCCGGACGAATTGTTAGCCGGCCACGCCGGCAGGAGAAGTGAAAAATGCAGCTTTGTGGAAAATTGTACGAAATAGGCATGCTCGAAGGCTCTGGTGCGCGCGGTATCCGCGTCGAGAGCAACGGCGAAACCGTCGAGCTTTCTGGCATGACCGTGGCCGAACTGAAAAGCATCGCTGGCCTTTGGGGCGAACAAGTGACAATCACGATTGAGCCGGCTAACACCTGAATTAAGCCGAGCCCCGAAGGGGCGTCGGCTTGAATGAACTGTTAGCGCCCTGCCGCACGGAGGACCCATGGCACACCGCACTGAAACCGGGTTTGAAACCAAGAATCTCCGCGTGGAGCTCTTGACCGATGGCCTTGTCCGCGTGCTGAACACGCGGAATGGGCAGTACGTTGAAGTCTCGCAGTCCGACAAGGGCATGAAGTCCTTTGTCCACTGCGGGCACATGGAGCCGGACGAACTGGCGCGCTATTTGGGCGCTAACAAGCGTTATCCGTCGGAAACGACTGATAACGCGACGAGAAACCCAAACGGGAATTGATCATGGCAAACCGAAACACTGAACCACGCGCCGATTCATCCCCGCCCCAGGGCGCCGTCGTCATCAGCGCGCTGAGCCACGAGGGCCTGCGCGTAGAAACTGCCGGCGGCAAGCGCGTGCGGATGGCGGTTGTCGACGACGACGGCAACGTCATCGCCGCCGGCGATGAAGTCGCCGCTGCCGCGTTCGAGGCGTCGGTCAAATCCTACCGCGCGTTTCTGCGCGGCACCGGCCACATCCGCGAGCTTGCCCGCCCCGTGACCCCTTGATCTGTAGTTTATAGTTGGTTGCCTTCGGGCACCCTAACGATGTGAACGCTATACTGGGGTTTCTGCGGCGGCTCATAGCGCGGTCATGCCTCAAAACCCCAGAGTTTACAGCTATCTGCGCTTCAGCGACCCGCGGCAGGCCGCCGGCAGCAGCGCGGACCGGCAGCTCGAGTATGCCCGGCGGTGGGCCAGCGATCGCGGGATGACGCTGGACGCCGCGCTGTCGATGCAAGACGAAGGCTTGTCGGCGTACCACCAGCGTCACGTCACGCGCGGCGCGCTCGGCGTGTTTTTGCAGGCCGTGGATGAGGGGCGCATCACACGCGGGTCGGTGTTGATCGTGGAGGGGCTGGACCGTCTCAGCCGCGCGGAGCCGATCCAAGCTCAGGCGCAGCTCGCGCAGATCATCAACGCCGGCATCACGGTCGTCACAGCGAGCGATGGCCGCGAGTACAACCGCAACGGGCTGAAAGCGCAGCCGATGGACCTCGTGTACAGCCTGCTCGTGATGATCCGAGCGCACGAAGAATCAGACACAAAATCCAAGCGCGTGCGCGCCGCGATCCACCGGCAATGCCAGGGCTGGATCGCGGGGACATGGCGCGGCGTAGTTCGCAACGGTCGCGATCCGCACTGGCAGCGGCTGGACGCCGGCGAGTTTCGCATCGTTGAAGAACGTGCGGCCGCCGTGCACCGGGCTATCGAGCTGTTCGTCCGCGGGTACGGCGGCAAGCAGATCATGTCCGCGCTGGAATCCGAGGGCCTGCAACTGACGAACGGCGGCAACCCGGCCGGGCAGCTCTATCGCATCATCCGCAACCGCGCACTGACCGGTGAGAAGCTGATCGAAGTCGACGGCCAGGAGTACCGCCTAGAGGGCTACTACCCGCCCCTGCTGACCCCGGCCGAGTTCGCCGAGCTGCAGCACCTGGCCGCCGCGCGCGCGCGCATCAAAGGCGGAAGCGAGATCCCAGCGATTATCACCGGCATGCGCCTGACGACCTGCGGCTACTGCGGCAGCGCCGTTGCGTCGCAAAATTTGATGGGGCGAAAGCGGCGCGAGGATGGCAAGCCGCAGGACGGTCACCGCCGCCTGATCTGCGTCGGAAACTCGCAGGGCAGTGGCTGCGCAGTCGCCGGCAGTTGCAGCGTCGTGCCGATCGAGCGGGCGCTGATGGCGTTCTGCGCGGACAAGATGAACCTTCGGCGACTGCTCAAGGGCAGCAGCCGCAGCGAGGCGCTGGCGTCAGAGCTTGCCGTTGCCCGCGCGCATGCCGCGGACGTCGCAGCGAAGATCGAACGCATCACCGACGCGATGTTGTCCGACGCCGGCGCCACAGCGCCGGCCTCTTTTCTGCGCCGCGCCCGCGAAATGGAGGCCGAACTGGAGCAGGAGCGCGGCCGCATCGCACGCATCGAGAACGATCTTTCCGCCGCAACGTCCGCGCCCACTCCCGCCGCCGCTGCCGTGTGGGCTGAGCTGGCCGTCGGCGTCGCGGATCTCGACGTCGATGTCCGCATGCGAGCCCGGCAGCTCATCGCAGACACGTTCGAGCGCATCGTGATCTACCACCGCGGCCGCGTGCCAGGGCCTGCGCAGAAGCGAACCGGCACGATCGACATCGTGCTGATCGCGAAGCGCGGCGCCACGCGGCTACTGCAGATTGATCGGCAAAGCGGTGAGTGGAAAGCCGGCGAGGACGTCGACGCAACGGAGCTTCCGCTGCCGCCGGCGGCGAGGTAGAGCGCCCCATCAGTCGGCATGCAGAGCAACCCACGCGCGGGATGCGTTCGCCAGGACTTCAGGGGCGCGGCCAGATTGACGGCGCGGCGCGCGGCGGTGAATCGTCAGTCCCCGCGGCGCACTGTAGGAAAACGGATCGAAGCACTTCGCAGCGCATGCTCTACCGCCGCACGCTTGCTGCCGTGCGCATCGACAAGGGCGGACAGCGACGCGATGGCGGCCGGATCGGTGAGAATCACGTCGACGCGCATGCCGCCGTCGCTGATCGTCCGTGCGCGCGACTTCGCGACACGCTCGGATGCCGTTTTCGGGGCCGTTTTCTTCACCAACCCTCCCTCCGCACAAGCGCCATCCCGACAGTTTTTGTCCAAACATCGAACCAAGGCGGCAGCACGAATTCCGGCGCGTAGCAGCGGACAGCGCACCACGGCGCAGCGGCCGGCATGTCCACATCGCTCAGCGCGTCGCCGCCGCCCGCTCGCAACGCGGCCCACAGCCCGGGTGCCGCGCGGCTGTGTAGGCACACACCTACATCCGCCAGCGGCGCGCCCTCGTCCCAGAGCCGCACCAGAGCGCGCTTGCCGCTGATCTCGCCCGTGACTGCATACGGGCCGGCGCGCTTGCCGACCGCGCCGGGCACGCCAAGGGTTAGCGGAATCAGCGCTTGATCGATGACGCGGGCCTCTTCTGCCGCGTCGACGTCATCCGCGGTGACGCGCTCGCTCACGCCGTCGTTGAGCACCACCCACGTAACGTACTTCATGCAATCACCAAAATTTTGGGAATGTGCGCGCCGACTTCCGGCACATCGTCCGGATCTACGAAGCGACGACCGCCGCCTGCGATTGATGTGAGCTGGGTTTCGGGGTCGACGACAAGAAAGGCCCACTCCGCCGCGAAATTTCCAGACTCAACGACCAGCGGCCTATCAGCGTGCAGCGGAGCGACAACCCAAGCGGACGGGTAAGCGTGCGATGCGTATTCCCGCACCGGCACCCCCATGTTTCCGTACCTTCGAACCTTCCCAGCCGGCGGTATGTCGATCGCAGCGTACCGTTCCGCCGCAACCAGTAGTCGCCCTTGCACCGCCCCCATTCCCCAGCCCCTGCCAAGCGCACGGTCTCCGGTGAACATGACAATCAGGCCACGCACCATTTCTACGCCATCGCGCGTGTGCAGCGTCGGCGGCGGCTTGCGGGGCGCGAATGTTCCTCGCTCGATGGAGGCCGTCATGAACTCAGCGTACTGCTGCTGAGTCCAGCTTGCGTTCCTCGTTTCCCATGTGCCGCGCCGAACATCGTAGTAGCCGATCGGGAATGACTTCGGCCCATCCCGCTTGTCTGCTGCTGCGGATGACCACCACTCGATGCCGCGCAGGGAAAATCCTTCGAAGTAGATCCGGCGCAGCTCGCCGTCTGCGAACCACGGCCTTCCCCCGACGAGGTAGTGTCGGAAGAAGGGGTCGCCCTCTTCGCAGAGCATTTTCTTAGTCATACGCGTAGAACTGTGCTGCGAGGCGCTGCGCCGGGGTCGTGGGCTGGCTTGCGCACAGTGCGCGATCAAGCATAGCGCTCATCGCCGCATCCATCGCCGCGCGCTCTGCGCCGCTCACGGGCATCCCGCACGCGACGGACATGTCGTACTGCACGCCCCCGCTGATGACGTAGCGGTTGGAGGCCTCATCGAATGCCGGAAGATTGCGACCAGCAGCGGCTTTGCGGCAGATACCGTAGAACTTCTTGAAAGTTTGCTTGCTCATTTTCTTGCTCCTGCCCCTGGTGGCCCGAGGCGCGGCTGGTCGGTTCCCGACCGTGGAGCCATCATCTCACGTTATCCGGCTAACGTCAACCCCTTTTTTCAAACTTTCGATTGCGCAGTGCAGCATCAGACGAACTGCGTCACGCCGGGCAAGTTTGGTGCGCGGTCGATGATGCGCCCGTCTTGCACAAGCACGCCGTCCGTGACTGCCCAGGCCTGCTCCGGCAGCGGGCGCGCGCGGATGGTTGCGCCGTCGCTTGTCGCGACGGTCACGCTGCCGTCGCCGTTCAGCGCGGTCACGTTGCCCTTGAGGTAGCGGCTCGCTGGCATCAAGCCGGCGAGCTGTTGCCACAGGTTGCTGGATGCCGCGCCGTCGGCGCCGCCGGCGAGTGCGTTGCGGCCGCGCTCGGCGGCGACCGTGTGCTCGGTAATCAGCGGATCGACGATCTGCGGCAACCGCGACATGCCCGCCGTGCCGTCGCGGATGACTGGGTCGCTCACGCCGACTTGCTCGCCGCTGACCAGCACATAGTCGAACCGCGGCTCCGCCGGCGGCGCTTCCAGCGTCACGGTTTGCCACACGACCAGCGCGCGCGTGCCGTTGCCGCCGTCTTCGAGCGTCGCGGCGACGCGCACGGCGGTCACTTGCGCTTTCCAGCCGTCGAGCGACACGAACTCGACGAGCTGGCCGACGCGAAGCAAGCCGGGCTTGTCGGCCGCGCTCGACGGCCACAGCGGAATCTGCACTTCGTACACCGGCGCGCGGCTGGTCGCGTTGCGCGCGGCGAGCCGCGGCACAGTGTCGTCGTGAATCGACTTGTCGGCGGCGGTCGTGCCCCACAACCAAGGCGACACAGGCCAGCGCGGGCGAATCTCGATCACGCGCTGCCACGGATGCGCGCGCGCCACGCTGCCGCTGGCCTCGGCGATCGTGCGCAGGGCGGCGGCTGGCGTGGCGTTGTCGTAGTGCCACGCGCCGCCCGGCACTTGCCAATTCACTGCCGCGTAATCGGCGGTGAAGCCGGTCAGTTCCAGTTCGCGGTCTGCGAGCTGGTGCGCGCTGCGTTCCTCGGTTTCGATGTACGCGCGCGGCGGTGCGTAGGGCGCGTCGAGCAGCGCGCTGGTCGACCGGCCGGATGCCCGCACGCTTGCGCGGGGCCACGCAAGATCGCGCGTCCACTCTTCGACGATAGCCGTCCAAACGTGCCCGTTGATGTTGATTTCGATTTCGATCGGATCGCCCGCCACTGGCGTCAGCCACTGCAAATCCGCAGGGTCGGCGAGCGCGATGGAAAAGGCGTGGTGCATGTCGTCGGTGCTGGTCGTGATGTCGATCGACTCGACGGCAATCGCCTGGCCGGTTGCGACTGCGATGACGTGGGCGGTATTGAGCACGGTGTAAACCCTCGGGCGCTTGTGCGCGAAGTAGCACGCTGCCGCGCCGAAGCGCAGCGGAATCATGTGGCCGGGCAAGTCGACTCGCGGGCAGACGAATGCCAGCCCCACCGCCGCGGCGAAGGGCGGCACGTACTTGGGCGGGGCGGGCTCGGGATCCGGCGGCGTCACGGCGCCGTCGCGGATGTGCCACTGCACCGGCTTCGCCTTGCGCCACGGCAGCCACCAGCGGCGTTCGCGCACGGGCGGATGCGAGTACAGCGCCGCTGCCGCACGGGCGCGCGAGGGCGCGTGCGTCCACGGCAGCTCAGCCGCGCGCTGGTGCACGGGCGGATGCGAGTACGGCACCGCAGCCGCACGGCCCAATGACGGCGCGTGCGACCACGGCAACACCGGCTGCGTCTGGATGCGATCGGGCCGTGCCCAGGCCAGCACGCTCGATTGCGCGAGGCGCGCAGGCGCGAGCGCGAATGCGAGCGCGGTCGATCGCTGCACGCGCTGTGCGCGCTGCCACGCCAGTGCCGTGGCGGCGACGATGGCATCGGTTGCCGACCACGGCAGAGCCGCGGCGCGCGCCACGCGCATGGCGTGCGCGAAGCCCATCGCCACGGCACGCGCGATCGGCGTCGTGCGCCCCCACGGCAGCGCCGGCGCGACGTATTCGTACCGCGTGGCTGGAATCAGCGCGACAGTGATCGTGGCCACGGCTGGATCGGACTCCAGCCCGTCGGCGTTGCGCACGATGAACGCGAACGCATCGACGCCGACGAAGCCGGCATCGGGGATGTAGCCGAAACTGCCATCCGCGTTGAGCGATAGCGTGCCGTGCGTCGGCGCCAGCGCAAGATGCGCCGTCAGCGGCTGGCCGGCGGGGTCAGCCGCGGCGGCGAGCACGCCCGGCGCAGGCACGATCAGCGGCGTGTTGCGCCAGGTGTCATACGCCACGTCGCCAGCCACCGGCGCGTCGCCCGGCGGCGCAAACGCAATGCGCACCGCGGCGGCAAACGGGCGCTGGTACGCACCGCGCAACGCGATGCCGACAGCGGCGGCGAACGGCGGCTGGTACGTGTACGCCACGCCGCGCGCGCTACGCGAACGTCGCCGCGCAGGCGAGCGTGCGCTGCGTGCCGTTGCGGGCAGTGACGATCACGTCCCACGCGTAGCTGCCCGCCACGGTGCTGCCGCTGGCGACGACCCAGAACCCGGCGTGATCGAACTCCGGCGGCTCGCCGACGACGATCGCAAACGAGATGCCCGGCGGCGGCGTGCCGGTGGTCGTGACGACGTGCGCATCACCGCCATACAGCGCAAGGCCGCCGGTGAGCGTGCGCGCGGCGTTGTTGACGCCGAATGCGCCGGCCAGCGATTGCACGTCATACGGCATCGGCCGGAGGCCGCCCCAGATCACGTCGTTGTAAGTGCCGCTCCAGTCGCGGCCGATGATATCGAACTCGTCCGCCGACGGCAGGCCATCAAAGCGATATAGCCCGTTCGAATCGGAAAACGTGCGTGCAACAACCGTGCGCGTGACGCGATGCCTGCACTCGATTTCGCGCGCGGCGGGCGCGCTATTGACTGTCACAAGCCAGTTCTGCAGCGCGCCGCAGATATAACCGCGCGCCAGCGGCGCGGACGACCAATTTGCAGTTATGCAGCGACCGAAGCGACCGAGGACTCCAGATTTGATCACCACGACTCACCGGCCTCTACGCAAAGCTGCCCGAGATTCACAAGCGCGTTAGACGCGGCAACGTGATGCTTGACCGCAATCAGCCTGCTCCCAGGGGAAAATCCAAGAGCCGATGGGTAGACCGTACCCATCGCATCCGCGCTCACGTTTTGCTGCGGCACATACACGCCGCGCAGCCGGCCAGCAATCACGCCGCTAACGAGCAGCACGGCACTGTGAAACAGCGTGTGCCCGGCCGGCGTGGGGTTAGGCATTTGCATTTGTGCGCCGCCAATGGCGGCCGACGCCGCGGATGGCTTGTTTAGAGACTGCAAGCTCGCCGCGGCCGGGACGGCGGCGCGCGATACATCGCGCATCACAAACAACCCGTTTTGGAACGCCGCATTGTCCATTTGACATGGCCCAAACCGACAGCCAGCAGAAGTCGCTGAGTTGCTCGGTGTATCACTTCCGGCGATGACGCAAGGCCACGGCTGCGCCGGATCGTCGCAGTCATAGTCTCCCGCATGCCCAGCGTAATGCCCGGCCTGCGTCCCTGATGTGAGGTATCCCGGCCACACGCCCAGCGTCACCGTGCGCTCATCAGCCACAAGCACCCAGGCCCGCGCAGTGCCGGTCAAGTCAATGGACTTGCGCCACACGTGACCGCTGGGCACTGCCGCAACGGGGGGCGTCGCCTCGGTGCCGGTGTTGGCATCGCTCATCGTTGCGTACAAGCGCACCAGCATCTCGCGCGCGCCACCCGCCCCGGTGCCGTTGTCATCAACGCGCAGGTAGCAGCCAGAACCCCCCGCCGCGAGCGAGTTGCGGAACACGCACACGTTGTTCGGCGCGTCTTCGAATGCGATGGTCCAGCCTGCACCCTGCTTTGCGCCGCCACCGCTGCCGTAGCCGTTGACGAGGCACGCTTTGAGCCATGCGATGCCGCTACCCACCTGCCCCGTCAACACCGGCGCGCCGGCGTCGGTAGATCGGAATTCCCGCGTCGTCGTCAGTGCCATCAGTGTGCATTCCCGTAGGTGTTGAGCCGCGTTGCGTCATTCGGCTGCGTGATCGGCCCCGGCGTCACAACGCGCGCGAGCCACAGCGGGCGCGTCGCGCTGATCGCGTTGAAGCGCACGAGGTTGTTGGCCGCCCAGCCGCCGCCCCAACCTTCCTTGCGGATCGTGAAGAAGGGCTTGCCGGCGGGGTTGTCGACCGTCATCGTCACCGGGTTGATCGGCGCGATGTCCGCTGTGATCGAGACGCCGGAAAGCACCTGGCCGGACTTCTCGCCGATCACATCCACGGTCGTCGGCGACTTGAAGACGATGGCCCACCGCTCATCGATTGCCGCATCGTTGCTGACTTCGATCGGATACAGCACCGTGTTGTACGTCGCCGGCGCAACCGCGCCGGCGACGACATCGCTCCACACGCCGGGCTGGTAGGTCTGCTGATCGAACACGTTCGCGATGCGCGACTGCGTCGTGTCGTGCAGGATCGCCGCGGACGCGATCGTGCCGGCCGGGTAGTTGTGCGTGAGCGGCGTGGCGAGCGTGATTTCGCCGGTGATCTGCACGTCCGCGACGAGCGCAATATCGTGGATGCGGTGGCGGATGCGGATCGGCAGCGTGTACGCGCTGAGGTTAAGCGGGCTGGCCCACGTCAGCGTGCCGGCGTCGAGATCCAGCGTGTACCAGATTTGATCGACCGGCTTGTTTGCGGCATCGAACACTTCGGCAAACCCGATGCGCTCGCGGCCAAGGTTCACGACGCCGCCGGCGACGGGCGCGGCGACGGCGGTCACGTCGGTATGCGACACGACAACCGGCCAGCCCGGGTTGAACCCCAGCACGCGGCCGTCGCTCGGCATGCGCACCGGGTCGATGCCGATCAGCGACGGATCAACGGGAATCGACTGCACAAGCACCGCGCCGAAAAACACGCTGCCGGGGTCGACCATGGCCGGCCGCCAAATCTTGCCGCCGGCGTCGATGAGATCCGCGTTGTACCAGGGCTGCGTTTCGTTGCCGGCCGCGGTCACGCGGTCGCCGAATACAACGCGCGCAAGGCCCGTCACCCAGTCGACCGTGCCTTCCATCCGCGCCCCGCTGATCGTGCCGTTGATGTCGGCGGTGCCGGTGAGTTCGGTGCCGTCCATCGTCGTCGCGCGCAGCGTGAAACTGCCCTCGGACAGCGGCGAGCCGGGCGCGCGGAACATGACGCCGGAGACGCCGAATTCCGCGTAGCGCGTGGCCAGCGAAACAATCGTGACGGTGTTGCCGCCGGTGCTGCCGTAGCTGGTCAGCGTGGCGACGTTGCCGCTGTAGTCGTAGCTGCCGCCGAGCGTGCCGGCGTTTGTCGTTGGGTCGATGTCGTAGTACAGCGAGCCGCCGCGGTCGACGTAGGTGCGACCGCGAAACGTGAAGCGCACGGAGCCCGGCACGCCCGGGCCGGCGGCACCGGCGCCGAGGTAGATGCGCATGGGCGGCGCGCCGTGGCCTTCCGTCGTGGCAGTGACGGATGCGCCCGCCTCGATGTAGCGCACGACCAGCGGCTGCCCGGCCTCGAACTTGTACGTCGGCAGCATCGGCACAGATGGCTCTTGCGGCACCGCGACTTGCGAGTCACCGGGCGTCGGCAGCGTGCCGCCGGCGCCGGGGTCGCCGGGCAGCGGGTGGTACACGTAGCCGGGCATGATGCCGCGCACGGGCTGGCCGCCGCTGCCGTTGTTGGGCGGCTGCGTGTTCCACGGCGACGGCGCGCCGCCGGGCGGGGTTGGGAGTTTCCAGATTCCGGTTGCCATTACTGATCCACCGTCAGCGCCACGGCGCCGGTTGCGTAGTTGATGGAGTCACCCACGCCGAGCGCGGGCGAGAAGCCGCCTGAGCCGTTGTCGGTGACGACGTAGCCGCGCGAGTAGCTGACGCCGCCGGTGAGCGCTGGCGCGTAGATGACCCAGCTCGCGACCACGCTGTTGGATTTCGCCGGATGCGCGAGCGTGATCGACACGCCGTGGCCGGCGGGCGTCGGCGTGAAGATTTCCGTGTGCTGCTTGTCCGGGGGCACGTAGCTGTAGGCGTACTGAATCAGCGTGCCGCTGTCCGGCGTCGCCGGCATCGTGAATTCCGCGATGCTGGTCGTGCAATCGAAGCTGCCGGTGGCGTCTCCGCTGATCGCGCCGGATGCGTTGACCGTCGCAGACTTCGCCGCACCGCTGCTCGTCCAGCTCATCGTCAGCGTGCCCGGCTGCGCGCCGGCATGATCGAGCTGTTGCCGCAGCGTCGGCGCCGGCACCGTCACTTCGCCGCTGCTGTTGCGCGCGCGCAGGTCCGTGCCCCAGGCGTACACCAGCGCGGAGCCGACATCCGGCAATGCGCCGAGCGTGACCGCGACGGAGCCGGTTGCGTAGTTGATCGTTGCGCTGCCCTCGCCCGCGTTGCCGACGAGCCTTCCGCGACCGTTGTCGACGAGTCGAATCCACTTGCCGAGCGCGCGGTAATCGATGACGACAGTGCCGGGGTTCGGGCGGCCAGGAATCTGGAACACGTAGCTCAGCGCGCGGTTGTTCGCCGTGATCTGATGCGCGTGCGAATACGCCTGCTCAACGACGATGCCGGCTGCCGTGGCGCTGGCCGTGGCCGTGCCGCTGAACCCCACATCGCGCGCAATCGCGAAGCCACCCGCGCCGTAATCGCAGGTGCCTGACCAGCCGGTGTTGACCGGGTCCACGGCCTCGATGCCGCCGTGGCCATCGTCGCGCAGCGCGACACTGCCGACGCTGATCGACAGCGTGCCCGGGCAGAACGGCGTGCCGAAGTAGCGCTGCACCGCGACGTTCGCCGCGCCGCTCAGGCTGCCGCTGAACGTGAGCGCGCCGGCGGCACTGCAGGCGATGTAGCTGCGCGAGCCGAGGCCGGCGAGCTGATCGACGACCGGCGTTTCCGATTGCGTGCTCGGCACCGCCGGCACGAACGGCGTGCCGACGTGCACCACGGTGTCGCCGATCTGCGGCGGCACGGTGCAGGCCTTGAGCCCGAAGTATCGCGCCGCGTCGGAGACCTGGGTGAAGCGCACCAGCGTTGGCGAGGTGGTGTTGGCCTGAATGCGCACCGGGTCTTCCTGCCCCGGAAAGGCCGTCGTCAGCGGCGCGGTGATCTTGATGACGAGGATGTCGCGCTCGAAGTCGCCGCTGCCATCGGTGAAGATCGCGGTGATGCGCGACTCGACTTTTTCGACTTTGACGAACTGCTCGGCAGGCGGGTAGCCGGCGCGCTCGATCGACAAGCACAGCACGTCGCCGACGTCCGGCGATGCGATTTCCTTGCGGCAGTACACCATCAGCGTGCGCATGCCGGGCAGGTGCTGGCCGTACAGCGTCAACTGCGATTTCGTGCCGCGCGTGCGGTAGTTTTCGTACGCGCTGCGCGCCTGCGCGCGCTCATCCGTCGGCGAACCAGTGTCGAACAGCAGCACCGACACGTTCGCGTTGACGGGCAGGTCGGTGAGGTAGACAAACGGCTTCAGGAACGGGTCGGTGTTGGCCGTGGCGACTTGCAGAAACACCTTGCGCAGGCTGACGTTGCCGATGATTCCATCCGCGTCGGAGAGGTCGGAAAACACGTTGTTGATCTGCCCGTCGACCACCTCGACGGCGGACATGCGGCCGCCGCCGTCGGTGAAGTCGGTCATGCGTTCAGACTGGCGAAACTTGAGGTCGAGCGAAGTGATGGTCATGGGTTACACCTGTTTGAGCCGAAGCGTGAGCGCGTACGGCCGGGCGGACTGGACGGCTGGATCAGCGCTGACGAGGTACTCGACCGGCGAAAACTCCACGCCGAGGTCTGCATGCCGCCACATGACTTGGAACGTGCGGCCATCGATCAGCACCAGCGGCATCGCGCCGCCGATGTTGGATGCCGCCAGCGCGCGCAACGCCTCGACTTGCCCGTACTGCAGCCAGACGTGCTGATCGCCGCGCGCAACGAGAGTGATGGGCCGCCCGGCCTGCATCGCAGAGCCTTGCCGAACGATGGCGCCGGTGATCGTGACCGTATCGACCACGCCGACCGGCACCCACTTGCCCTCGTCTTCCCACTCGATGTCGGGCGGCAGCGCGATGCCAGCGAGTGTGCAGATGCCAGCCATCAGTCGGCACCCTCATGCGCAGAAAGCGAGATCGTTATCGATTTCTCCAGATCGCTCACTCCACTCCCCTTCACAGTTATCTGCCTCCGTAGACGGCGCGAGCACGCTGGAACTCACGCAGCATTGCGGCAAGGTCATCACGCGTGTCCTTGTTCCCGCGGACGTGGAACACCTTCCCGTCTGGGCCAGTGAGGCTCCCGGCAACGGGCGTGAAGTCGCTGGACTGCGACTTCCCAACGCTGGGCTCACCGCCGGAGGGCTTGGACGATGACGCCGTAGCGGAGTCGACGTCTGCCTTTCGGCGCGCCTCACTCTCCTTCCTTATTTGCGCCATTTTCAGATCGTGCAGCTCATTCGCCTTCGCGATGAGCTCGGCGTACGCCGCGGAGTTCAGTTGGCCCGTCGCCTCTGCCTCGGCCCGCAGGTCGGCCAACTTCCGCTCGTGACGCCGCGCCTCGACCGCCATGTTGTCTCCACGCATCTGGTCAATCTGGTCCTGAATCGCGGCAGCTTCAGACGCCATCCGCGCCGTCGCCTGCACCGCCCGATCAGCTACCGACTGAAGTTCATCGATTCGGCGGCGCAGCAAGTCGGCCTGCCCGATCGACAGATCCCCAATCTCCTCCAGCATGCGCTTGGCTTCATCCAGAGAAAGCCCCTGAATGTCGCCATTCCTGCGAAGCTCGTCCGTCATCTGACGCAACGTATCGTTCTGCGTTTGAGTCAGAACCACCACGCCCTGATACTCATCCGCTATCCGCCGCGCCGATGCTGCCGCCCGATCATTTGCAGATGCCACCGCATCGGATGCATCGGCAGCGCTACCCGCTGCGCGGGCCGTGCGCTCAACTTCGTCCCCCGCCTCCTTGAACGACTCGGCAACTTTCTTGCCGGCGTCTGATCCAGCGCTTCCGACCCGCTCCAGTTCCTTCGTCAGACCGAGGGCAGATGCCTGCATTTCAATCTGCCGCTCAAGCGGCTCTTGCATCGCCTCGGAGCTATCCGCCGCCGCCGCACGCGCTGCCTCGGCCCACTTGCGGAACGCACGGATCACGTCCTCTTGCGCGTACTCGCCCGCCTTCGCGCCGGCGGCGACCTGCTCGTAGAACTCGCGCGCACTGGCGGCGGCATCGTTGAGCGAAGCCTGCGTCTGCATGCCGAAGCGCTGGAACTTCGCGGCCAGCGGGTCCAGTTCCGCGCCGATGTCGCGCACGCGGTCGCGCACGGCGGACATGGCGCGCTCGACGACCGCACCGGACACGCGGCCCTGCTCGCCGACGCGCTCCAGCTGCGCGCCGAGCGCCTGGGCTTCCTCGCGCGTGTTGACGCCGGCCAGTGCCGCGGTGAAGGCGGCCTCGATCTGTCCGGCGGTGGCCTGCGCGTTCGATACAACCGTGTCGAACGATGTCAGGATGTCACGCCCGGCGCGCGTGAACGCCTCGCCGGTTTTGCCCGCGTCAACTTTGAGGTTTTCCAGCGCGGTGCGCAGCGTGACGCCGAGCACAACCGACGCCCGATCGCCGCTGCGGCCGACTTCATCGAACGCCGACTGCGCGGCGGATTGGAATTTCTTGAGGTCGTCGGCGCTGAGTTTTTTCAACTCGACGCCGAGCGAGTCGCGGATTCGATCACCGGCCGCCGCGCCGGACTCGCCGAGCGACTGCAGCGCCAGCGCGGCGTCGCCGAGCTTTTCCGCACTGAGCCGATCGAAGCCGTCGAACATCTTGCCGAGGGCTTCTTTCGTTCGGGCGCTGTCGGTTTCGATGCCGGCCAGGTCATCGCGGATCTTCTGCGCGCCAATCGTGAGTCCGCTGGCCGCGGCAGTGCCGGCAAGCGTTACCGCGGCGGCGAAGTTTTCCGTAGCTGCCTGCGCGGAAGCGAGGCGCTCTTTCAGGCTTTCTAGGTAGGCCAGCCCGTCCGCATTCAGCGATTCGTTGCGGCGCAATTGCTCGTAGTAGCGCACCTGCAACTGCAGGTACTGCTCCAGCCCGTCGCGCGCTTCGGAATACGCCTGCCGCTGCGCATCGCTCATCTTCGCGATGGATTCGGCACTCTTCAGTTGCACGTCGGCGAACTGCTGGAATCTCTGCGCCGCTTCGCCGATGCGCTCCGCGCTGGCCGAGGCTTCGGCGCGCAGCTCGGCAACGCGCGCGGCCAGCGCTTTTGACTGCGGCAGATTGCGCGCGATCGACTCGCTCAAGCTGTCGATCTGGTCCTTTGCCAGCGCAATGCCTGCGCCGCCCAGAATCAGCAGGCGGATCAGCGGAATCTTGGTGATTGCGAGCGACAGCAACTGCACTGCGCCGCCGGCTTTCGTTGCGCCGCTGGCGACAAGGGAAAGGCCGGTGACGAACTGGTTGACCTTGACCAGAGCATAGGCTTTTGCCAGCGCGACCAGCGCTGCACTGTAGTCGTAGAGAAACTTGACCGCGCCACCGATCGCCTTGCTTGCGCCGATGATCGCGTCCGACGTTGCCTTGACCCACTTATCCAGCCGCCCATCGGCGGCCATGGCCTTGATCGTTTCGTTCAGCAACTCGATTTGCTGACGGAAGTGATCGACCACTCCGGCGTTCGCGATCTGCAGCCGAAACTCGGCGATGCTCTTGTTGAGCTGATCCCATGCGCCCTCAAGCGTGCCCACGCTCTGCGCCGCGGCGGCGCCGGCGTAGGACTCGCGCAGCATGTCCATGATGACGGCCTGCGCCTCGGCCATCTTTCCGGTCGCCTGCAGTTGCTTCAGCAGGGACTTTTGCGATTCCTCCAACTTGAAGCCCTGCCGCGACAGCGCGGACATGGCATTCACCGGGTCCTGCAGGGCCTTGCCGACAATCTCGGCCGACTGCTCCACCGAGATCCCGAGCCTTGCGGCCTGGTCGATGGCGATTTGCATGGCCTCGGGGAATTGCTGGCCGACGACGTCGGTGTAGGACAGCAGGCGAACCTGCATGCTCACGAGCTGCTCGGTCGTGAACTTGGACGTCTTTGTCGCGTCGTCCGCCATCTTCAACAGCTGGTCGGCCGTGTAGCCGGCCGCGCCGCCGGTGGAAGCGATCGCGGCCTCGAGCTGGCCCATGGCTTGCTCGGCATCGCTGCCGGCGCTGACGACGGACTTGACGCCCTTCACCAGCGTGGCGAACGACAGCACGCCGGCCACGCTGGCAAGCATGCCGCGCAGCTTGCCGAACAGACCAGTCGCCGCGTTGGCGGAATCGCCGAGGTTGCGCGTTTCCTTCGCCGCACTGGCGGCGTTCGCCTCGGCGCGCTTCAGCGCCGCCGCGTACTCGGTTTGTTCCTGCGCGGCACGCTTGGATTCGTCTGCCAGCGCGGACTGGTGCTCGGCCATCTCGCGGGCTTTTTCTGCGATGCCGCCGATAGCTTTTTCCGCGCTGGCACTGCGCTCGGACAACTCACGCTGTGCACCGGCAAGGTCGCGCGTGGCGATGCCGGCGTCGGTGAGCTTGGCGTCCAGATCGCCCATCTGTCGCGTGATTCGCTGCTGCGCGCCGGCGGCCTGATCGTAGGCGCCCGTTGCTGCGCGCACGTCGTTGCCGGCGCTGCGCCACTCGGCGTTGGCGTCTTTCAGTGCGCTGGCGGCGTTCTTCACCGCCTGCGCGATGGACGTCTGGCCGTCTGCGTATTCGGCCTGCGCGGCCTTGGCCGCGGTCAGTTCTGCGCTGCGCTGTTTCAGCGCGGCGGAGGCTGCTTGCTCTTGTTCGGTCGCGAGCTTGAGACGCAGGCCAGCGCGCTCGGCCTCGTCGGAATACAAGCCCTGGGCGGCGGCGACTTTCTCGAACGCCTTGCTGGCCGCGGCGACGTCTTTACCCGCGGCCTTCCACTCCGCGTTCGCCTCTTTCTGGCTGCTCGCAGCGTCTCGCACGGCGGCGGCCGCAGCACCGGCGCTGGCGGTGTATTCCGCCTGTTTTGCTTCCGCATCTGCCAGCGCCCGCGCGCGCTCGGCGACCGCATCCGCAGCGGCCTGCTCGGCCTGCGCGGCGATCTGCAAACGCAGGCCGGCCTTCTCTACCTCGGCGCTTGCAGACTCGGATTTCTGCGCCAGCGCGTCGTAAGCCTCGGCCATGCCGCGCAGTTCGTCGATCTGTCCGGCGCGGGCGGAAACTGCGGAAATTTCGTCGGCGAACTTCGACACATCGTCCGCGGCCAGCGCGCCAGACTTTCCGGCCTGCAGCAGCGACGCCGCGAGCTTGCCGATTTCGCTCTCGCCCTGCTGCTCGACAATGATACGCAGGACTTCCTCGAACGCTTGCTGTGCCATTACTTGACGCCCTCCAGGCGCCGGATTTCCGCAGAAAGAACGGCCTGGCCGAACAGCAGCAGGTTGTTGACGACTTCGTCGCGCCCGGTGTCGGCGGCATAACGCCCGACTGGCTGCAGCGTGCGCTTGAGCGATGGACCCTTGAGTTGCGCGAGCGGCAGCCGATTCACCAGCCCATCGCCGACGGCGTAGGCGTTTGCCTGCCCGCGGTACGGAGCGCGCTGGTAGATCTCGCCCTTCATCAAGAACGCATGCGGCAGATGCACTTGCCCGCGGCTTCGCCACGTTGTGACCGTGACACCGCTGGCCTTGCTTGCACGCGCGCCGAACAGACGCAGCGGCAGTCGCGTGTTGCTGGCGGTGACGGAGATGTACTTGCCGCCACGCCCCGGCTTGCTGGTGTTGATGTAGCGCGATATCTGGCTGGGCGACAGATTGAGCTGGACCGCACTGATCTGGCGCGCGGCCTCGGCCTTCAGCCGGCGCGAAAGAGTGACGAGCGCGCGATCGCGAATCTTCGCCACACGCTCGGCGGTCTTGCCGACGCGCCCGGCGGCGCGCGTTAGGCCGGAGATTTCGAACGTGATCAGCGCGCCCTTGGCGGTCATGCGTGCGCCGCGCTTTCGGCAATGCCGTTGTCGCGCAGCCAGGCGGCAACGGCGGGCGTTACATCCAGCACGGCACCGGCGGCATAGTCCACGCCGGCATGCGTATGCGGGGCGCGCAGCACGACGCGAACAACCGCGCCGCCGGAAGCCGGCGGCGGGTTGGTTTTCGCGCTGGCGCGAGGCTTGCGGCTCACGTCAGTCGAGCAGCGTGATCGTTGCGGGCTGCTGCCCGGTGATGACGAGCGCGTTGCCGGTCAACTCCGTCGACAGGAAATCCTCGCCCAGCAGGTCGAGGCCGCCGCTCGGCGCCAGCTTCGCCTTCGGCACGACAACGTGGATGCGCTTGCCCGTCGCGAGGTTGATCGCATCGCCTTCGATGCGAAGCTGAATCGACGGACGCGAACCAACGCCGACAGACTTGCCACTGATCGCCGCCTTCGTGTAGCTGACCTTGAGCTGCGCGGCGTCGGTGATCGCACCGGCTTCCGTCGGCTTGATGAAGCCGGCCGTGGCGTCCAGCAGGTAGTCCGTGCCAGCCGCGAACGTGGTCGTTCCCGTCGTGTCGGTGACAGTCACCGCAGACAGCGAGCGACCGCCGAGGCGGATCCAGCGCCCCTTCTCCGCAACCACCGCTTCGTCCGTCACGCTGCCGGCCGCCTGCGTGAACGCCGCAGGAACACCGCCGACGGCCCACGCGAGGGTTTCCGCGTCGCCCAGCTCATCGGTGCCGACAGTGACTTCCATGGGCTTGGGCGTTGCGATCGTGTCCAGCGCCTGGCCGAAGGTCTCGTTCTGCTTGCTGACGCGAGACTTGAGGTCCGCCTCAGGCACAGTCAGTTCGAGCTTCGTGGTGTTGATGATGCCGATGTATCCGCCGGTGGGCACGCCGTCTTCGTCGACGTAGGCGAAGCGGAAATTTCCGCTGCAAACCAAACCGCTCATGTGTTTTTCCTCGCTCTATGGGCCCGGTGCGGGCGGTGGGTAACTGACGTAGGTGACGGTGATCACGGCCTGCACGACGATGTACTGAGACGCCTCGGCAGGCCGAACGGTGCGCAGCTCGCCGCCGACTTCGATGGTTTTAACCGCCGCCCGGCCGATGTCCTGCATGTCGCTTGAGCGCAGGCGGGAAAGCGCATGCGCGAGGTCGTACTTGACACGCTGCGCGGCCTGCTCGGAGTCTTCAGCGCCGGCGAGCACGTAGCCTTCCGCGACGACGTCCATCGTGTTGCTCAGCGATGGGCCGGACTGCGATGTGATGCGTGATCCTTCCTCAAGAACGCAGACTCGAGGGAACTCGAAATCCCGGTCCATGTAGTCGATCGCCTGACGATCGACGCGAAGGCCGACATCGGTCAGATATCCGTTGGCAATCGTCGCGCCGGCAACGCACGCGGCGATGCGATCGATGATGACAACAGCGGGCGCCTCAGCCACAGGTGGCCTCCCAGCGCTCGCGCGACTCGTCGGCGTCGAATGGTTTTTCCAGCACCCACCGCGCACCGGTGCCGTCGATGGTGACGACCGCGCCGCGGCGCGGCTTGACCTCGGCGCGAAACAGCGAGATCAGCGCTCGACCGCTGCTGACGCTGGCAATGATTCCAACGCGCGCGAGATCGAGATCGACGAGGACAGTGCACGGCACCGGCACGGCGTCGCCAGAGTCGAACGACGCCGAGTCGGCCAAGCCGGTGCCGCGAAACGCCGCGCAGGCCAGGGCGTCGAACTCGCGCAGGAATTGCTCTTGGCTCATGTCGCGTCCTCGGCTGCAGCAACGTCGTCTTCAAGTTGCGAAATCGCATCGTCGAGGCGGTCGCGAAACGCGCGCGCCTGCTCGAGCGTGAGCGCGCTCCAGCGGCTGCCGACATACAAATGCACCCGCCCGGCGTGCGATCGAGCGCATGGATTTGGCGCGGAATTCATGCGTTGCCACCCCGCATCTTTGCGAGCTCTTGCCCGATGCGACGACACATCGGAGCGGATTGCGTTTCGAGCATGTCGCCCCACTCCGCGAACGGGCCGGCGCCGCCGTAATAGCGAATGGCTGCGCCGACGCGAGCCATGCGCTCGGCGAGGTCGAGCAGTTCGTTCGGCAGGTCGACCAGCTCAATGCGATCGCTGCGCGGCGCGCCGATGGCGTCGCGCTCGGAGATGGCTTGGCGCAGGTACAGCGACATGTCGAGCGATTCTTCGTATGCGTCCTGCAGCGCGTCGCGTCCGTTGTGCGTGGTCAGCGGCTCGCCGTATTCGCGCGTGCCTTTTTCGACACGCGCGCGCAGGTCGGCCTCGACCAGCGGCAGCACCTTGGTGCGGGCGCCGGTCATGCCTCAGCCTCGGCAAGCGTGTGATCGGCGTCGATCACATCGAGCAGATCGGAAAGCGTGGTCACGCTGTATTTCACGCCGCCGACGTGGCAGTCGTATGCGCGACTGTGGTCGCCGCAATCGAGCCAGTACCAACGCAGCCACGCCACGCTGCCCGGCCTATCGATCAGGCAGGCGGCGCCGAACGTGGCGAGGTCGCCCATTCGCTCCACGGCGGCCGGCAGCGGCGCACTCCAGTGGACGTCGCCGATGATCGAGCCAAGAGACTCGAGTGCCGACTCTGCGCTTTTGATTGCATCCCACCAATCTTTCAACGCCTGCTCGCGCTGTTCGCGCGTCAGCGGATCCTGCGCCCTGCTCATCGATCCACCCCTGCGTTGATCGCAGCCCGGACGGCCTGCGCGTCACCGATCAGCGCGCTCACTTGCGCAGCGCACTCGTCGACGGCTCGAACAATTCGGCCCGCACTTTCGTGCCGGCGTCGCTCGGCTTGGCCAAGCTCGATGGCAGCGGCGGCACCCTGGGACAAGCGGCTGGTTTCACAGCCGGCCCACTCGCTCCGCAGGCGGACAGTGCCGGCGCGCAGATCAGCAACAACACGATCAGCAGCAGATTTCGCATGCTGGATTCCCTCCTGGTATTTCGCCTCGGCGGCGATCGCCGCGGCCCACAAGTTGTGCTCGACAGTTCGTGCGGCGGACTCGGCGGCGACGCGCGCTTCGGCGTTGTCGGCGCGCAGGCTCTGGATTTCTGCAGCCATGGACGCGACGGCAATGCGCGCGTCTTGCAGCCGCTTGGTTTGCAGCACGAGCGCCGCGAGCAGCAGCGCGATGACGAGGCCGAGCGCGCGGATCATTTGCCACCTCGCGTGAAGCGGTTGATGGCCTCGAACACCGGCCCGATCGTTGGCTGACAAACGCTCTCGATCATCCGCATCAGCTTTGGCGCCCATGCGTCGATGACAGCCAGCAACATCCAGAGCACCATCGGAACGATGGCGATCGCCCACAGCACGATCAGGATCGGCAGGCACAGCAGCCAGCGGGGATTGCAGATCGTGCGGCGGCACCAGCGGCGCACCGTCAGTTTGTCGCGCGTCATTCCTGCACCTCGAATCCGTTGCGGTAGATGCCGTCGGCGGTCGTATCGATCCACTCGACGAGCATGTAGCCGCCCGTGAATTGCCAGCGCGCCAGCACGCCGGCTTGAACGATCGGCCCGCTGTAGCTGTGCTGCACGATCAGCACCATCGGCGGCTGCGTGACCGGCGGTGGCGCGGCGCTGGCGATTGACGCGGCGAACAGGGCCAGCATCAAGGCCACAAGAACAAGCACGATTCGGGCAGCAGCGCGCGTGGCGTGCCGCACCTCGGCAGTGCGTGCAGCCATGCTGCGAAGCGCGCGCGGAGAAACGCCGGCTGCGTTCATTCGCCGGCCCTCCGGCGCAGGCTGTCACCGGCGGCGAAGCCGCGGCGCCAGCCGACGATGTAGCCGGCGATGACCGCGAACAGCGATAGCGCGAGCATCATTTCGCGTCCTCCGGAGCACAAATCTTGCGCGCGGGAATGTGGCGATCCGGCATCGCGCGCCAGTCCGCGCAGCGCCCGCGCTCCGGCGCGGCGTTGGGTCGGAACGTGGACGACGGAACAACTTCGGGAAAGTTGTCGGCGTTGCTGCCGCACGTGTAGCAGCAGGCCATTCCGAGGCCGTCGCAGAGCTTGTGTGGGATCATTCGGCGGAGCCTCCGATGTATGAGGCCTTGCCCATCTCGATCATGCCCAGCACTTCAAGCGGCGATGAAACGCGCGGGCCATTCCAGAACTCGATGAACTGGCTGTCGTCTGTGCGCTGCAGCCCGAACACGAGCAGCGTCGCAGGCTGGGATCTTGGGCGCGCTCGCAGTTTTGCCGCGAGCGATTCAAGCCAGTCAGCCGCGCTTTCGTTGTTGACGAGTCCAACGACGTTGCTCATGCCGGCTCGCCTCCGCTCGTCCATCGCACGTTGACGACGGTGGCCCAGTCGCGGCCAAGGCACATTTCGCGCTCGGATGCGCGGCGCTTCGTGAGGCCAGGCAGCACAATCTTGATGCCGAGCTTCGTGGCCTTGTTCCAGCGCGGAAGCTGGTTGCACCACGCCGCCGGCTCCGCGCCGGCATTGATCATGCGCACGAGCGTGGACGTGCACGCGGCGTAGATTCCGACGTTGTCGGCCCACGACATCAACGCGGCGCCCTCGTGCGGCGCCACGTCGCGGTGAATACAGCGCGACAGCCCATCGTTCCACACGCGCTGCAGGCGCGGTTCGTAGCGCGCGAGGCATTGATCGAAGGTGTAGCGCTGCACGCCGATGCGAACATCCGGCCCAGTCTCGCCGACGCAGTCGGTCGGGATCCCGACCGGGTCGGCATAGCCGATCGGGAACACGCCTTCGTAGTACGCGCCCATGCCGCCGGCCAGCGACGCGGCCGCGGCGACGCCGCCGAGGATCTTGCCGCGCGGAGTCATCGCGCCACCTGCGCGGCAGGCGCTGCGGACTCGATGCGATCGATGCGGCGCTCGATGCGATCGACGCGCTGCTCTGCGGTGTTGATGCGCGCCGTCATGTCGGCAACGTCGCGACGGGCGTCGGCGGCGCGGTACATGCCGGAGACTTGGATCTCGATCGCGTTGATGCGCGGCTCGAGCGCGCCAACCGCTTTGTCGACGGCGGCCAGTGTCTGCACGACCCAGATGATCCCCGCAGCCGCGACGGTGAGCACGACGCTCTGATAGCGCCGCTCGCGTTGCACTTTCTTCTCGCCGCCCTCGGTCATGTCCGCGTCGTCCGTCATGCTCATCTCGTCGTGTTGCCTCGTGTGCGCGCCGCGGCGTGATGGCCGCGGCGCGGTGCGTTGATCAGGCGGTCAGCGTGCTGTTGCCGGGCGTCAACTTGATCGTGCACGTCGTCTCGCCGTTGGCTCCGGCGAGCCAGGCAATGGCTCCGCCCATGACGTCACCAGCGGCTGGCGTTGCGGCGGAATCGTCGAACTTGCCGGCGCTCGCGTCCCACAGCAGCTTTTCGCCCTGGACGAAAACTGCACCGGTCACCTTTGGCGCCTCGAACACGCCGGACAGATCCAGCGTGCCGGTATCACCGGGGGCGGTATCCGCAACGAGGACGCCAATGGTGTTGCCGACAACGACAACGGAGCCGCCAAGGACCGCGGAGGCGGTTGCATTCGTCCACGGCATGGTGTTGCCGTCGTTGATCTTGTTCTTCACGGTGTCACCTCTACTTGTTCAGTGCGGGATGGGCGGCGCGTGCGCGCCGCCCGGTGCATCACGCGCCGGCGTTGCGCCACAAGCCGCGGTGGTCGATGGCCTTGGCGCCGAAGACATGGCGGCACTTGATTTCCACGCCGTCGACTTCGAAGCCGTTGCGCGACTCCGTGAACACGCCCTCGTGGCCCTGCAGGTACGCGTACTCGATCGTGTCGACCGTGCTCGGCGCCGCGGCGCCGTAGTACGCGGTGTCGCTGGTGTCGTGCAGGCGCGGTTCGACAATGGGCGTCAGCAGCGAGCCCATAACGTTGACGTCGACGCCGCGCGTCGCCTGGAACGCCGCGCTGCAGATGCGGAGCGCAGTCTGTTCGAGGCGCGGAGGAACGATGAGGTAGCTCGGGCGCACGGTGATGTAGCGGCCCTCGAGCCCCTTCTGGAGCAGCATCTGCTCGCGCATGTCAGCGATCGGATCGCGCGCGGCCGCAGCATCGAGGGCATCCTTGAGCGCCGTCGCGGTGCCGATGTTGCCGTGGTCGGAGTGGAACAGCGTCTTGCCGTCGGACATCTTCGCGTTGCCGGTCAGCACGCCGTAGACGATGTCGCTTTCCAGATCCGCCGCCGACGCGCCGAAGGCCTGCGGGATGCGCGACAGCGCGTCGAGGTCGTCGTTGATGATGGTTTCCCACGTCAGCGCGATGCGGCGGCCGTACTTGAGCACGGCGTACTTCTCGGCGCCGTCGGACATGCTTCCGTATTCGTACTCAGCGCCTTCCTGCACGCGCTTGAGGCCCGGCGCGCCGGACAACTGCGTGCGGCTGATCTCCTTGAGATCCGGCAGCGTGGCCTGTCGGCAGAATGCCGTGAAGGTGCGCATCGTGCCTTCGTAGCCGGCGCGCAGAGACTTGTTGACAGCAGCGGAAAGGATGGCCGGGAAGTCGCTGGTGGACTGCATCGCGACAACCGCGATTTCCTGCCGCGACATGCCGCGCGTGCGGCGGCCGGCGCGCTCAGAGCAGTCACGCGCCAGGTCCAGCAACGACATGCCGCGGAACTGCGCGGAACGCTCGTCGGCTTTGTGCGCAGCCGGGTTTGCGCGATTGAGAACGGCAACGATGGCGCCCTCGCGGTACGTCGCCGTTTCCTCGCGCGTGATCTCGATGTGCCCGCCGCCGGCCGGCGTGGCCGGCGTGGTGCTGGCGCCGAGCAGCGCAAGCAGGCGCTTGCCGGCGGCATCGACGGTGGTGTCGTGGTCGTCCTCGCACTGCGTCTGCAGTGCAGCGATTTCCGCGCCGGAATCGCCACGCGCGATAAACGGCGCGAACTGTGCGCGGATGGCTTCGCGGCGAGCCTTGTCCGCCGCGAGCACCGCCTTGGCGGCGGCCTTCTTCTCTTCTTCGGTCACGATGACATCTCCAGCAGGGTTGCCGGCAGAGTCCGGCGGGATTTGCTCGGCGGACGCCGGCGGGGTCGAGTGGCCGGCGACGGGCGCCGACGTGGCGGAATCGAAACGCGCGCCGCGAAGGGCGGCGGCGGTGGCGAGCGATGCGTACTTCGCGGGGCAGCGCGCGCCGATGCGCTCGAGCATGGCGGCGGCGAATGCGCGCGCGTTTTCGCTCGGCTCATCGACGACCGAGTCGTCGGCAACGGAATCGGCGAAGCCAGCGGCAATCGCCTCCTCGCCGGTGTAGTAGTGGTCTTCCCCGTCCGTGAGCAGCGACAGCATGTCGCTGCGGTCCATGCTGGATTTCGCAACGTAGGCATCGACCATCGCGTCGGCGAACTTGTCCAGCACGTCGGCGTACTGGCGCATTTCCTTCGCGTTGCCGTAGCAGCCGCCCCACGGCGCGTGGATCATCAGGACGGACGTTGGCGGCATCGAGACGGTGTCACCCGCCATCGCGATCATCGACGCGCTGGACATCGCCACGCCGTCGACGGTGACTGCCTTGGTGGCCTTGTGCCGCTTGAGCGCGTTGTAGATCGCCAGGCCATCGGCGACGCTGCCGCCGTAGCTGTTGATGCGCACGTTGATGGTGGCGACTGTGGCGTCGAGATCGTTGAGCTGCTGCGCGATGGATTGCGCGGTGACGCTTTCGCCCCACCAGCTGTCGCCGATGTCGCCGTAGATCAGCAACTCATACGCGCTGGCGTCGGCAGCGGAAGGCCGAAGAGTCATCACCGGTTCGATGCGAGGCTTGTCCGCGCGATGGCGCGGCGAGGCCTGCGGATGGATGGTATGCGCGGCCTGCATGGCAGCACGGAGTGCAGTCTTTTTCATACCTGATTGACTCCATTTTCCGAGCGTGTTCGCGCGGATCGATGGCGCGCGGATTCTTCCGCGGCGTCGTTGTTTTCCGCCGGGTTCGGGAATTTGGTTTCACCCTGCCGAGCCTGCGTCACGCCGGATCGGCTGACGTAGCGCGCGTCGCTGTCGAGGACCAAGCCGAGCTCGTCGGCGAGCGCGCGCTCGCGCGCCAGCTGCTCGAACACGTCTTGCAGTCGGCCACCGCGATCGGCGATGCCCTGTTGCAAGGACTGCCATCCGCCGCGCGATAGCAGCAGCATCCCAGCCGCCTCTTTTTGCGGATCGATCCACGGCATTTTCGGGCCGCGGAATTCTGCCTGGGCGATCGTCTCCGGTCGGATATTCGACGGCACCTTCAACGTGCCGGAGGCGATTGCCATGCCGACGAAACGCTCCCAGATCGGGCGCACGAAACGCGCGACGAACTGCGCAGTGAGCATGCGATACCCGTCGTAGGATTCGACGAGCTCTTGCCGCTGCGCGGAGTACGTGCCGTCATAGTCGCCGGCGAACGACGAGTAGCTCAGCTGCGCCGCGCGCGAGGCCGCGCGCACCATGTCCATACGGAATTTGCCGAGGTTCGGATTCGGCCGGGTTGGGTTCTGGATGTCGAGCGATTCGCCGGGATAAAGGTTGTCGAGAACAGCGGCAGGATCCAGCAGGAATTCGCGGTCGGCAGGGTTTTCCGGGAGGCCGTCGGCGCCGACAGGTGGAGTCCATTGCATGTTTACGTCGCGCTTGATCGACGCTGCAATACGCGCCGTTACGCGCGCGGCGAGCTGCTCGGATGATTCATAGTCTTTGACGTCGAGCAGCCGATCGATGGTGCTGGCGAGCTGGCTGATGCCGCGCAAGCCGGACAGACGTTCCCGCACGGCGACGTGCAGCATGCGCTCGGCAGGCACGCGCTTGAGGTCGCCTTCGGCGAACCATCCACCGTTGCCGGGGTGGCGCTTGTAGACGTAGTACGCGGTTGGCTGCCCCCACTCGCTGCGCTCGATGCCCGCTTGAACGGTGCGCGGCGAGTCCTGGTCGTAGTCCAGAGGGACAACATCGGCTTCCAGCAGCTCGATGGAAAACGGCACGCGTGATCCGTGCTTGAGCCCAGGCACGGATCCTTCTACGAGCTGCGCGAACACTTCGCCATCGCGTAGCCAGGACCGGCACGCCAGCTCTTGCGCTTGCACCCAATCCAGCGTGCGGGTGACTTCCGGCGCCACGCAGAAATCACGCCACAAATCGAGCAGCTCGCGCGCGAAGTCGTCGTCGATGCTGTCATACGTCTCGCCGCGCGTGTTCTTGCGCGGCTGAGGCTCGATACTGATACCAGTCGGACCGACGATGTTTCGGGTGAGCGCGAGCAGCGCGCCGCGAACCAGGTCGTGGTTGCGCTCCATGTCGCGCATCGTCGCGCGGACGGTGGCTGCATCGCGCACGACAAGACGATCACCGCTACTGTTGTCGCGGCTTTTCTTGCGCTTCCGGGTTGACTTGCCGCCTTCGTAGTTTGCGAGGACTTTCCGCCACGCCGCGCGCTTGACGGCTCGCTCTGGCGAGAACGTGGCGATGATGGCGTCGACGATTTGCATCAGTCGAACACCACCGTCTTGTGCGCCAGGCTTCCGCGCCCGCCGGCCCGCTCGCGGGCCAACTGGTTCTGCAGATCAGAGATCGCGCGGCGAATGGTTTCGAGCTCGGCTTCCTGTTTCTGCCGCTCACTGAGCCGCCACGAAAAGCCCGCGGTGAGAATGCGGGCTTCGGCGGCCAGATAGGCGTCCAGTCGTTGCTTCGTTGTCGACATGGACACGCAAGCTATACATGGCTTTGTCCGAGGTCACGGGTTTTGGCGGACTTTTTTCGCGGCGGAGTTCGGGTGGTACTTGTAGGCGGTAGACCGGCTGCAGCCGTGTCTGCGCATGATCTCGATCACCGGTAGGCTGCGCCGCCAATCCTCCATAATTGCGGCGCCGTCCACGTCGGCGCGTGCGCGGTACTGGACGCGCAGGCCGGCCAGCGCGTCCAGCTGTGCGTCGCACATCGAGTCAGCGAGCTGCAGCGCCTCATGGGCCGGCAGGTACGTCAGCACCGCGCGGATTCTCAGAACGAACGAGTCGCGCAGCTGGGAAACGATTTCTTCTGCAGTCATGTCGGACATTGGCTTTCTCAGTCTCCTACCCATCTGCTGCGGCGCTTTCTTGCCCGCGGTGTGGTCGTTGTGGTGTCTTGCGAATCTTTGTTTGATGTTTGTTGTGTTTCGCGTGGAACTGCGCCGTCGGCGCGATTGATGCCAAGCGCGACCTCGGCGGCATTCCACTCCGCTGCCGACCGACGGTGCAGACGCAGCTCTGGATGATGCGTGGCGGCATAGGCGTAGACCCACGTATCCAGCGGCTCATTGCGGATGCCTGTGCGTTTGTCGAATCGGTTCTTCGTTGGGTTGTAGGTTTCGGAAACCATGCCCGGGAAGTATTCGTCGGGCAGCGCCGTGGTCGTGTGGATGAAGAGCTCTTCCGGCGCCCTTGGCTCTTCCTTGCCGTCCACTTTTTTCGGCTCGGCATCGACGGCGATGCGGCTATACAGCTTGTGCTTGATGCCGACGGTCCCAACGTGGTGAATCATGACGCCGCGGCGATCGAGCTGGCCGCGCCAGTTGACGTCCATCAGCTTGCCCTTGCTCAACACCGGCGCGTTGTTGGGCTTTGCGCCGAAGATGGCGATGCAGCGCCGCAACCGTGCAGAGCGCACGAACGCGTAGACGTCTTGCGTTCGATGTCCGGCTGCATCGATGCAGACCGAATCAACGTGCATCGTTGCGCCGCAGGCGTGCGTGATCGGCTTGCGTAGCAGATCGACCAGCGCGGACCACACCGCATCATCGGCGGGGTCTCCGGGAAGCTCGACATAGTCCAGCGTCCAAGCGTGCAGGTTCCGCCCCCACCCAACAATTTGGACGGCCAATCGATTGTCCTGCGTGTCCACGCCGGCGGTGATCGCCAACACACCGTATGGCGCGGTGCGCAGCTCATAGGCCTCGGCGCGGGCGCGCAGCTGGTCGAACTTGACCTTCCGCATCGACGGGTCTTCCCACGACTCGGTAAGCCTTTCGCTGACGAACACCTGAAGTTTCTGCGGGTCGTTTTGTGCCCGTCGCCACATGCGAACCAGGTCAAGCCATCGCGGGCCCATGCCGAACTGGTAGTACAGACAGTTGGCTCGATAGCCGCGGATCGCCTGCCCAGGCCGTTCCGGCACCCAGCGGCCGGCACGAATCATGTCAGTCTTGTAGTGCTCTTCGATCGTGCATGCGCAATCGCGGCAGACGTACCAACATTCGTCGCCGTCGGTTGACCAGTGCAGGCCGCCCCACTCCAACGGCTGCTCGTGCCGACAATGCGGGCACGGCACGTAGTAGCGCCGCTGGTCGGATTCTTCCCAGAGCGCGTCGAGACGCGAAACGCCCTTGATGCCCGGCGTGCCGATGTAGCAGATGCGGTGCGTTGACGGGAACGCGCTGACGCGACCGCGGATGAGCTCAAGAGGATCCTCGCCGGTAGTGAGCTGGCCGGCGAACTTGTCCAGCTCGTCGACCAGCATCGTCTCGATCGACTTGAGCGTGAGTCGCGTAGCCGTCTTGCCGTGCTCAATGAAGAGCTGCCCGCCGATGAAGTCCTTGAACGCTTTTTGGTTGCTGGCATTGCGGCTGTTCGTGCTGGTAAGCGCGCGGCGGACAGACTCGGTGCCATCGATCAGGCTGGACAGCTTCTGGTCGATCCACGCGTTCATCGTGATGTCGTCCGGCAGCACGACCATCGTCGGCCCCGGCTCGGCATCCATCGTGTAGCCGAGGATGTTGAGTTCCACTTCGGTCTTGCCGAACTGAATGGGGAACATGACCACGCATTCGTGGACACGCGAGCGCTTTGACATGCAGTCCATCGGCTCGCGCAACAGCGGATTGCGATCGTTGTCCCAGCGCCCCGTTACCTGGCTGCCCTTGGTCGTCAACACCCGCTCGGCCGCGGCCCACTCGCTGACCGACAGCACTCGCCGCGGCGCTATAGCGCGCGCCGCGGCGCGGCACATTCTTCGCAGTGCGGATGGCTTCATTCCGACGCCCTGCCGATCGCGAGCAACTCGCGCTCCATCTCGCGCTGGAGCCGGTCGATCTCGACGGCGAGGATGTCGCGAACACGCGCCTCGTCGGCCAGCCCGACGATCATCGGCGCGATCGTGACCGGGATGCGCTCCAACGACTTGCGAAGCGCAGTCACAACGGATTCCAGCGCATGATCCGCATCTTCCGCGTCGTAGAGCTTCCCTTCAGCTTTGAGGTTCTCGCGGATTGCCGCTGCGGCATCTGCCTCAGCCTTGTCGGCCAGCGCCTTCGCGCGGCGGCGCGCGTCGCTTGTGCCGACAACGCCGTCGGGGTCGTCCGCCGCGCCGTCTTCCGAGGCGATGGCGGCCGGCGCGTGGCCGAGAGTAGAGCCGCGCACCTCTGCGTGCCGCGCCGCGACGCCGGCACGTGCTGGGTCGCGCGTGGCTTCGATTTGCGCAATGGACTCCGCGGCCAGCACTCGCTTGCCGTCGGCGGCGAGGACAAGCCGGCCGGCTTTGCGCAGCGCGGTGATATAGCTCGGGCGGCAGCCAATGCGGGCGGCGAACTCGCGGAAAGTCATGGCGTTGCTGTCAGTCATGTTGCGTCCGTCGTCTTGGCGGAGCTGGCCGGCATTCGGCCCGCCCGATGTTCGATCCGGCATGCAGCCCGCCGATTCAACATTCCCCCCCTTTCCTCACCCCCTTCGAAGCCGAAGGAAAAGAAATGGCGCGCGCGCGAGCGCTTGTGCGGCATGTGCGGCATGGCGTGCGGCATGACGCACACGTGAAACGCACGCAGCACAAGGCCTGTGCGGCATGTGCGGTATGTGCGGCATGGGTGTCGTGCGCATGCATGCACATGTGCGCGCGTGATGGGCGTGCGCGCATGTGCGCGCACGCACCCGTAAGGCCCGATACCGCACATACCGCACAGACCAATAAAATCAATAACTTGATGCCGCACACGATGCCGCACACGATGCCGCACATACCGCACAGTCATGGCAGCTGCTCCCCGCGCCAGTCCATCAGTGCGTTTCGCCACGCAGAGATGCAGTCGCCGAGCCATGCGGATTCGCTCTGCGCGGGCGGCTGGTCGCCGCCGAGGAAGAGAACGCCCCTCGGCCCCTCGATTCCAGCGACGCCCATGTAGCGCTTCCGCTCGCCGGCAACCGCGTGCTTGCGGGTGAGCGCGTTGGCGAACTTCGGCATCGGCGCCGGCTTGACACCGATGTCGGCGCAGTAGTGCTTGTACGCGACGTAAACGTCACTGGTGAGAGCCGGCGTCAGCGGCAAGCTCCCGAGCTCTTTGTGAATCAGCGCGTAGTAGAACCGCGTCGGCGAGTCGCGCGCGAGGTCGACCAGCTCGGCCTTGGCATCGGTGTACGGCGGCTTCGTGTTTTCGTGGAAGTCGCCCAGGTCGAGGTGCAGAAGGTAGTCGTGCAGGGCCTCGATGCCGCCCGCTGAGATCTCTTCCGCGACGGCGCTATACACGTCGCCAAGCTGGCGGTCTGGCGTCCAGATGACAGCATGCCTGCGGTCGTCTTCCTCAAGCACAACGGGCATCGGCTCGTTGCTGAGGAACACCAGGTTCACATGGTTTCGCTCGTCGCGCGCCGCGACGTTCTTAGCGTTGATACGGATCCACGTCCCCGTGATCAGCGCCTTGAGCTTGTTCTTGATGTGGTACAGGTCAGAGCGCGCAACGACTTCGTCGGCGATCAGGAAAAGCCGTTTGGACGCCCAATCGTTGAACTTGTCTTCGATGCTGGACTGGTCGATCACGCGCCCGTACTGCCCATAGATCCCCATGACCGCTTCGAAGAACAGATTCTTTCCCGTGCCCTGCGGGCCGTGCAGCACGAGCGTCGTTCGCATCTTCGCGCCCGGGTGCTGGATCGGGTATGCGATCCAGCGAAGCACCCACTGGTAGAGCCGCTCCGGCTCGCGATCGGCACTGCACATGTGCCGCAGCAGGTCGAGCAGCTTGTCGCAGCGCCCCGCTTTCGGCCGAGTCGGCCAGCCCGCCCACAGGTTGCAGGTGACGTTCGGATCCGTACCCGCGGGGTCGAAGTCAACTTCCGCCTCGCGCACGATCGCGCGGTCAGGATGCTCCATCCACGCCTTGTGGATGTCGCGCCGCAGACAGGCGCGCTGGATGTCAGCGATGTCGACAACGCGATGCTCGTCGCGGTCGAAGCACGCGCCGCTCATGCCGTAGATCAGCGCGTAACGTTCCAGCAGCTCATCGACGCCACCGATCGGGCGCAGCGCCTTGCCCACACCGCCCCCGCCCCCGCTTGGTGAGGATGAGGCGCGCGCGGTGGCGGACCAGCCAAGTTCCAGCAGGCGGGCTTCGACCTGCGCACGCACAACATGCCCGCCCTCGGCCGCGGCGAGATCGTTGAAGTCGGTCGGTTTGTTGCCGCGCTCGATGTAGCGCGCGCGGCGATACGCCTCATCAGCAAAGACCGGCCGCACAAAGGAGCCCCCGATAGCCACTGCCGCCGTGCTGGCCGCGGTGACACCGGCATTGACATAGCGATGCGGCTTTCCGCACGCCGGGCAGTCAACCGGCGAATCATCCAGTGCAATGCGCTGGCCGCAAGCCTTGTCCAGGCACTTGCCGAGGTTGTCGTTATCAGCGGCGATCAGCCAGCGCACGCGCGGATAGCGCGCGCGCAGCTCCGCCGCTACGGCGCCGAGATTGTTTGCGGACCACGCGACGGCAACCGGGATCCCGCCGGACTCTTCGTGCAGCGTGGCGCCAGTCGCGTAGCCCTCGGCTATGATGCCGACCGTCGTCGGCGTGCCGCCGAGCAAGTGGAACGTGCCGCGCATTGCCAAGCCGCGCGGCCACATCTCTTTCGCAGGCCGGCGTCCAGCCGCGGCAGACTTCTCGGATCGGATGATCTGCAGCCCGCGTATCTGTCCGGCGCTGTTGAGCATCGGAATGACGAGCGCCCCGCTCGGCGAGAACCGCACGCCGTGCGCGCCGACACGCTTGCGCTTGAGGTACTCGCTTTCGCCGTCCGGCAGGCACTTCGCCCATGCCGCCGCCGCTCGGGCGGCCGCGCGATCCGCTTCCGCCCTTCGCAGGCCTTCGGCGCGCTTCGAATCCTCCGCCAGGCGCTTGCGCAACGCAGCGCGCTGATCGGCATCGAAGGCATCGCGCCGGATCTCGATTTTCTGCGCGCCGTTGTCCGCGCCGTGCCACACGCCGAAACTGCCGATCAGCAGCATGTCGCCATTTTGCGAAGCGACCTCATGCAGCGAATACCAGCCGCGCCGCTCGCGGTCGCCTTCGACGCGGCAGCGCACGAGCCGGCCAACCTCAATGTTGTCGACGATCAGACCGGCATCGCGCAGCTGATCGAGCACCCCCTGCAGGTTCGATGCCATTTCAGTAACTTTCGCCCCCGCTGACTACGCGGCAATCGCGGCCTCGGTACCCGCGTGGGCAGCATCCAGGGAGGACCCAACCCTTGGCCCCCGACGACTCCCCGACCAAATGAAACGCAGCCGCACCAGCGCGGCGCGATGCCCTCTTCACCAGCCTCTGGGGGGGAGGGGCTGGATGCGTGCAGGCAATCCCGATCACGGCAGCAGCCCCTTCTGCCGATCTGTCGGCAGCCTTGCCAATCCGGCCGCCGCCGCCGCCTGCTCCTGCTCGGTCGCCCCACAGGAAAGAATCCGCTCGATCTGTTCGATGCAAGGCAACTCAGGCCGCGGCGCACGCGCCATGCGGTACCCGGCAATGCGGATGCCACGG
>JASLGB010000283.1 GCA_030150315.1 Dokdonella sp.
CACCGGCGTCGGCCGGCGGATTGGGCGGCGGCGCGGGCAGTAGTTCCAGGATGCGCCGTGCGATGAACGGATCGATCGGCGCACCGCCCCGCAATGCGCTGCGGATCGACAACGACACTTCCAGATCGTCGCGCTCCTTGAGCACGTATCCCGTTGCACCCGCGCGCAAGGCACCGAGGATTGCCTCCTCCGAACTCCACGCCGACACCACCAGAATGCCCAGTCCCGGATCGTCGGCACGCATTTGCCTGATCAATTCGACACCGCTGCCGTCGGGCAACACCAGATCGACCAGGGCCAGTGCGATCGGCTGCGCAGCCAGACAGGCATACGCTTCGGCCAGCGAAGCCGCACTCAGCAGAGCGTCCTCGGCATAGCCAAGTCCGCGCAACACGCCGCGCAGGCGCTGCTGCAACAGCGGCTCGTCCTCGACCACCAGAACCGGCGCGGGCAGCGTGGACTCGGGGACTGGCGAAACAGCGGAGGAGTCAGAAATCGACATGGTGGCATGCTAGGGCAAGGCCCGATGCCCTTCCATCCCTGAAAACAGGGTATTGCGCGGCGAAAAAAACCGGCGGATTCCGGTGAGGAGACAAGCCGCCAGCGGCCGGTAAATTTCCCGTCCGGGTCGAGCCACAATCCGCGACGGACGAATGCGTCGGGGAAAATTCCGGGCAGCGTGAGGCCGATCAGACCACGCCCCGCAGTGCGCACCCGCTGGCAAACATGACTGCGTCTCCCGTCAGCAAGTCCCCGTCAGCAAGTCATGGAGTCGAGACAACCTCAGGGCTTCAGGGCAACGGCTTCAGGGCAGACGCTGCCGCCACCGGCACCATCAGAAAAACGGCCAACCGGTGGCTGAACGCGCCGAAGAGTGCCAAGGAAACCCTTGACGACTCTGGCCTGAAGTCGATTTCCTGCTTGAAGTTACCGGCACATACCAGGTGCGGATCACTCCCACTCGATCGTCGCGGGCGGCTTGCCGGAGATGTCGTAGACCACGCGCGAGACGCCGCGCAGTTCGTTGATGATGCGGTTGCTGACCTTGCCGAGGAAGTCGTAGGGCAGATGCGCCCAGTGCGCGGTCATGAAGTCGATGGTTTCCACCGCGCGCAGCGCGATCACCCATTCGTAGGCACGGGCGTCGCCAACGACGCCGACCGACTTCACCGGCAGGAACACCGCGAAGGCCTGACTGGTCTTGTCGTACAGGTCGGCCTTGCGCAGTTCGTCGATGAAGATGGCGTCGGCCTTGGCCAGCAATTGCGCGTACTCGGGTTTGACTTCGCCAAGGATGCGCACGCCGAGGCCGGGGCCGGGGAACGGATGGCGGTAGACCATCTCGCGTGGAAGGCCGAGTTCGACGCCAAGGCGGCGCACTTCGTCCTTGAACAGCTCGCGCAGCGGCTCGACCAGCTTTAGCTTCATGTCTTCCGGCAGGCCGCCCACGTTGTGGTGGCTCTTGATGACGTGCGCCTTGCCGGTCTTGCTGCCGGCCGACTCGATCACGTCCGGGTAGATCGTGCCCTGCGCCAGCCACTTCGCATTCTTCAGCTTGCTCGACTCTTCGTCGAAGATCTCGACGAACAGGTTGCCGATGATCTTGCGCTTGGCTTCCGGGTCGGTGACGCCGGCAAGTGCCTTGAAATAGCGGTCCGCGGCATTGACGCGGATCACCTTGACGCCCATGTGCTGCGCCATCGTCGCCATGACCTGATCGCCTTCCTGCCAGCGCAGGAGGCCGGTGTCGACGAAGACGCAGGTCAGCTGGTCGCCGATCGCGCGAGGCAGAAGCGCGGCGACCACCGACGAATCCACGCCACCGGACAAGCCTAGGATCACCTCGTCCTTGCCGACCTGTGCGCGCACGCGTGCGATTTGGTCGTCGATGATGTGGGCCGCGGTCCACAAGGTGGCGCAGTCGCAGATGTCGACGACGAACCGCTTCAGCAGTGCGGTGCCCTGCTTGGTATGGGTGACTTCCGGATGGAACTGCACGCCGTACCAGCGCTTGCCTTCGTCGGCCATCGCCGCCACCGGAATGCGGTCGGTCTGCGCGGTGACGACGAAGCCCGGCGGGGCCTGCGAGACGTGGTCGCCATGACTCATCCAGACATCCAGCGCCTGCGCAGGTGCGTGGTCGCTGAGTCCGTGCAGCAGGCTGTCGGCGGCGATGACGTCGACGCGCGCATGCCCGAATTCGCGCGCGCCGGCGGCCTTGGTCGCGCCGCCGAGCTGGGCTGCCATCGTCTGCATGCCGTAGCAGATGCCGAGGATCGGCAGGCCGGCATCGAACACCTGCTGCGGCGCTTTCGGGGCGCCGTCGAGCGTGGTCGATTCCGGGCCGCCGGAAAGGATGATGCCCTTGGCGCCGAACGCTGCGATCTCGGACGGGTCGTGATCCCAGGCCCAGACTTCACAGTAGACGCCGATCTCGCGGATGCGGCGCGCGATGAGCTGGGTGTACTGCGCGCCGAAATCGAGGATGAGGATCTTGTCGGTATGGATGTTCATGAGCGGCCGGGATGAAAATTTGAGAGGTTTGAAACGGTAGGGGCGCGAATCCTGCCACTGGCGTGCCGATGCGGATTCGAGCGGAGGGCGCCGACGCACGATGAAATCGCGCCGGAGCCATTCGTGGCGGAACCTTGCCGCCGAGCGGGGCTCGCATCAGGCAGCGCGGCGACCGGATGCGCGGGACGCGTCGGACACAGGCGGAACCGGCAGACGCGCGTTGCGGATGCGCACGAACTCGCGCGCACACGCCCACGCCAGGCTCAATCCAGCCGGTAGTTCGGCGCTTCCTTGGTGATGGTCACGTCGTGGACATGCGATTCGCGCACGCCGGCGGCGGTGATCTTCACGAACTGCGGCCTGGTGCGCATTTCCTCGATCGTGGCGCAGCCGACGTAGCCCATCGAGGCACGCAGGCCGCCGGCCAGCTGATGCACGATGTTGCGCAGCGGCCCGCGGTACGGCACACGACCTTCGATGCCTTCCGGCACGAGCTTGTCGGCGTCCGCCTCGTCCTGGAAATAGCGGTCCTTGGAGCCCTTCTCCATCGCGCCGAGCGAACCCATGCCGCGGTAGTTCTTGTAGCTGCGACCCTGATACAGCTCGGCCTCGCCCGGCGATTCCTCCGTGCCGGCGAACATGCCGCCGATCATCACGCAGTCCGCGCCGGCCGCGATGGCCTTGGCGACGTCGCCGGAATAACGGATGCCGCCGTCGGCGATCAGGCCGACGCCCGAGCCGTGCAGCGCCTCGGCCACCATGTCGATCGCGGAAATCTGCGGCACGCCGACACCGGCGACCACGCGCGTGGTGCAGATGGAACCCGGGCCCACACCGACCTTGACCGCATCGGCGCCGACATCGGCCAAGGCGCGCGCGGCATCGCCGGTGACGATGTTGCCGGCGATCAGCGACAGATCGGGGAAGTTCTTGCGCACCCAGCGCACGCGGTCGATGACGCCTTGCGAATGACCGTGGGCGGTATCGACGATGATCGCGTCGACGCCGGCCTCGACCAGCGCCTCGATGCGCTGCTCGGTGTCGCCGGCAACGCCGACGGCCGCGCCGACGCGCAGGCGCTCGTGGTCGTCCTTGCAGGAATTGGGGTTGTCGCGCGCCTTCTGGATGTCCTTGACCGTGATCAGGCCGCGCAGGCGGAACGCGTCGTCGACGACCAGCACCTTCTCGATGCGGTGTTTGTGCAGGAGCGCCAGCACCTCGTCCTCGCTCGCGCCTTCCTTGACGGTGACGAGCTTGTCCTTGCGCGTCATGATGTTCTTGACCGGGTCC
>JASLGB010000302.1 GCA_030150315.1 Dokdonella sp.
CCTCCCTGTGCGAACGGCTGGCGCGGGCGCGGATCAGCCCTTCGCGCGCTCCACCAACACGCCGCCCGTCAATTCCAGCATGCGATGCGCACGCGCGGCCAGCTTCGGATCGTGCGTGACCAACACCAGCGCGGTGCCGATCTCGCGGTTGAGTTCCAGCATCAGGTCGTAGACCTGCGCGGAATTGCGTTCGTCCAGATTGCCGGTCGGCTCATCGCCGAGCAGGCAGGCCGGGCGCGTCACCAGCGCGCGCGCGACGGCGCAGCGTTGGCGCTCGCCGCCCGACAACTCGCCCGGCTTGTGCTCGAGCCGCGCGCCGAGACCGACGCGCTCGAGCAGCGCGACCGCGCGCTGGCGCGCCTGTACGATCGGCTCGCCGCGAATCAGCAGCGGCATGCAGACGTTCTCGATCGCGGTGAATTCCGGCAGCAGGTGATGGAACTGGTAGACGAAACCGAGCGAACGGTTGCGCAGCACGCCGCGCGCGCGATCGGACAAGCGCGACATCGCCTGCCCCTCGACCTCGACTTCGCCGCTGCTGGGCTCGTCCAGGCCGCCGAGGATATGCAGGAAGGTGCTCTTGCCGGTTCCCGACGCGCCGATGATGGCCACCGTTTCGCCGCGCCGGACAAGCAGGTCCGCGCCGCGCAATACCTCGGCGCGCAGGCCGCCTTCCTGATAGGTCTTGGTGATCTTGCGCGCGTTGATGACGATGTCGCCGGCGTTCGCGTCGGCGCCAGCGGAGCGGGGATCGGAAAGCGTCGAAGTCATGGATTGGCCCTTTCGGCAGAGCGGCTCGCCGCGGCCGCGCCCCGGCGACCGGCGATCTTCGGGCAGCGGAAAACGGACGCGGCCATCACTCGTACCTCAGTGCGGCGGCCGGCTCGGTCTTTGCCGCGCGACGGGCCGGATACAGCGTGGCGAGCGCGCAGCAGACGAAGGCGCTGATCGTGATCCACGCCACGTCGTCCCAGTGCAGTTCGCTCGGCAGATCGGTTATGTAGTAGACATCGGCGGACAGGAACGAGGTGTGGAAGGTGCGCTCGATCCAATGCACGATCGCAGTCAGGTTCTGCGCCAGCAACACGCCGAAGAACACGCCGAGCAGGATGCCGAGCGAGCCGACCAGCATGCCCTGCACGACGAAGGTCCCCATGACCGATGCCGGGCTTTGGCCAAGCGTGCGCAGGATCGCGATGTCGGCCTGCTTGTCCTGAACCAGCATTACCAGGGTGGAAACCAGGTTGAATGCGGCCACCGCCACGATCAGCGACAGGATAAGGAACATGACCTTCTTTTCCATCGCGATCGCCTGGAACAGGTTGTTGTGTCCCTGCATCCAGTCGGTGATGCGGTAATAGCCCGAGCCGGCCCTGTTGGCCAGATCCTGCGCGATCTCGCGCCCGATCGCGAAGGCGCGGAACATGTCATCCATCTTCACGCGTATGCCGGTCGGGCCGTCGAGCCGGTACAAGGTCTGCGCATCCTTCAGATGCATCACGGCCAGGCCCGCGTCGTATTCCTGCATGCCGGCCTCGAACACGCCGACCACGGTGAAACGCTTGGTGCGCGGCAAGGCGCCAATCGGCGTGGCGCTGAATTCCGGCGCGAACACGGTGACCTTGTCGCCCATGCCGACGCCGATCGTCGCGGCCAGTTCCTTGCCCAGCACGATGCCGTAGCCACCCGGCACGAGATCGCCGAGCACGCCCTCCTTCATTCGCAAGCCGACGTCGGAAACCTGCGGCTCCAGCGACGGTTCCACGCCGCGCACGATGGCGCCGCTGACGCGCTCGCCCTGCAGCATCGCCTGGCGCTCGATGTAGGGCGCCGCGCCGAGCACATGCGGATTGGAGCGCACGATCTCGATCGCCCGCGGCCAATCGTCGAGGGTTTCTCCGACGCCTTCGATCGTGGCGTGGGAAACCATGCCGAGGATGCGCTGCTTCAGCTCGGTGCCGAAGCCGTTCATGACCGAAATGACCGCGATCAGCGCGGTCACGCCGACCGCGATGCCGAGGATCGAGGCGAGCGAAATGAACGAGATGAAATGGTTGCGCCGCTTCGCACGCGTGTAGCGCAGGCCAATGAATACTTCGAGGGGACGAAACATGCGACTGGGGAACCCTTGTCGACGCGGCGGGAGAATCCTGCGGCCACGAACCGCGGCGAGAGTGCCGCAAGCGTTCCGTGCGGGCAAGCGGAGCGGTCCGTGCCGGCCTGCGCGAATTGTCCCATTCGGGCCGTGCGAGCGCGTCGTCGCTGTCACCAGCCGCTGAGCGGCTCGACGAAGTGGCGCCAATCATGAAGCGAAAGCCGGCGCGGTGCCGGAGCCGGATCGGACACCGCGCCTGCCTCGCGCGATGCGTTCATTCCGGTCGCGCTACGCGGCCATGCGCCGAAGGCCGGATTTGCATCAATCTGGCCGCGCCGTCAGTGACCGGAGGCCGCAGCCCAGACGTGTGCTGCGGCCCCTTCGCCATCGGCCCATCCATTCACGTCCGCGGACAGCGCGGTGGCCACGCGATCAGTGCGCGGTGGGCGAATACCCATCCGCCTCGTCGCCGCGGGCCAGTCGCAGGATCAGGCGGCGACGCACGTCGGCATCGAGATTGTCCGACGTCAGCACGATGTGGAATCGCGCACGCAGCCCGTAACGGAACCCCAGCGTCAGCAGCGGCCCCAGATGCGTATGGCCATCCAGGATGGCGGCGTGTTCGACATGGCCGCGATCGACGAGGACCCAACCCGATTCGCGCCAGGCGGCGCGGCGAAAGCGCGGATGCGCGTGACGGCGCAGGGCCAGGGCGCCAGCGACCAGCACGATCGCGCTGGCGGCAGCGCTGGCCCACGACGGCAGCTGCGTCAGCCAGGGCGCGAGTGCCGCGAGCGCGACAATAGCCGCCGTCGCGAGACCGACGCGGCGCGACGGACGCAGGTCAAAGGCGATGGCGGGTGCGGATTTCATGCACGATGGCCGCAAATCCCGCATCGGCCGGCTGCGCGTGACCCATCAGCCAGTCCCACAGATCCGGATCCTGCACATCCAGCATGCGGTCGAAATCGGCTCGCATGCCTTCGTCGGCCAGCTCGTAGCGCTCCTGCAACCAGCCGCCGAGCAGGGAATCCAGCTCGCGTGTGCCGCGCCGGCAGCGCCAGCGCAAACGCGCAGCGGCGCTCATCGGAGCACCTGCCAGGTGAGCCAGGCCCACAGTGACCAGAGCACGAAACCGCCGGCGACATAGGCCATGAAGCGGTGCATGACGCGGTTGTAGCCGCACTGAATCGCGCTGTGCGCGACGCGCAGCGCGACGAAGGACCAGGCCAGCGCCAGTGTCGGCGCATCGTCGGCACCGATCGCGTGGGCGACGCCGATGGCCGCATAGAACAGCACCGGCAGCTCGAACAGGTTGCGGAAATTGTCGGCCGCGCGCGTGTCGACGTATTTCGCC
>JASLGB010000366.1 GCA_030150315.1 Dokdonella sp.
CCGCTTCAACGACCGGCGCCGACGAGATCGCCCCCCGCTTTCGGGACTCCGCCGCCCTGCCCGTCGCGATGACGAACCACCGGTCTACAGCGGATCGACCGGCGGTGGCACCGGAAAGCGCCGCTTCGGCTCGAGCTGCCAGAAAATCCATGCCGACATCATGGTGATCAGGCCGACGCAGACGAAGGTGGCGTGGAAGGCCGGCAGCGCCGCCGCCCCGTGATCGACATCGAAGGCACTGGAGAACGCAGCCAGGATGCCGCCGGCAGCGGCGACACCGAAGCTCATCGCCAGCATCATCACCATCGACAGCAGGCTGTTGCCGCTGCTGGCCAGGTCGCCATCCAGATCGCGCAGCGTCACCGTGTTCATCGCGGTGAACTGCAAGGAGTTGACCAGCCCGAAGGCGGCGAGCTGGGCGATGCGCAGTGCCGGCGGCTGATCCGGCCCGATCAAAGCGAAGCTCGCCATGCCAGCCCCGACCAGCAGGGTATTGACCAGAAGAACGCGGCGATAGCCGAAGCGCTGCACGATCGGAACCACCGCCCGCTTGGACAACATTCCGGCCAGCGCGACCGGAATCATCGTCATGCCGGCCTCCATCGGCGAGAAACCCAGCCCGACCTGCAGCAGCAACGGAATAAGGAACGGCATACTGCCGCTGCCGATGCGCGAAAAGAGGTTGCCGAGGACGCCGACGCGGTACGAAGCAACGCTGAACAAGGTCAGCGGAAACAAAGGCCTGGGCGTGCGCGAGGCATGTAGCCAGTAGGCAACGAACATCGCCATGCCGAACAGGAACAGCACCGCAACCACCGCGTGCCGCATGCCCAGTCCCGACAGACCATCCAGCGCAATCGACACCGCCAGCATGCTGGTGGCCAGCATGCCGTAGCCGGCCAGATCGAACGCGCCCACCTCGGCGCGTGCATCGGGCATCAGGCGCAACGTCGCCAGCGCGGTGATCGCGCCGACCGGCAGGTTGATGAGGAAGATCCAGTGCCAGGAGATCGCCTCGACCAGCCAGCCGCCCAGCGTCGGGCCGATCAGCGGGCCGATCAGGCCCGGAATGGTCACGAAACTCATCGCGGCGAGGAACTCCTTGCGCGGATACGAGCGCAGGACCGCCAGCCGCCCAACCGGCAACAGCATCGAGCCGCCAACGCCCTGCACGACGCGCGCGGCGACGAGGAAGCCCAGCGTTTCCGCGATGGCGCAAAGCAGCGAACCGAGCGTGAACACCACCACCGCGAAGAAGAACACGCGGCGCGTCCCGAAGCGGTCGGCGAGCCAGCCGGAGGCCGGGATCAGCATCGCCATCGTCAGCGCGTAGGCGATCACCACCGACTGCATGCGCAGCGGACTCTCGCCCAGACTCAAGGCCATGGCCGGCAACGCCGTATTGACGATGGTCGAATCGAGCATCTGCATGAAGACGCCGACTGCGACCAGCCAGAGCAAGGGACTTCTGCTGGTGCTTTGCGAACTCATCGACTCAATAGAGCACCCGTACGCGCAACGTGCCCGGAACCTCGGCCAACCGCTCCTTCAGCCTGGCGGCCTGCGCCGCATCGGTCGCCACGTCGATGACGACATAGCCGACTTCGGCATCGGTCTGCAGGAACTGCGCGTCGATGTTGATGTTGCCGGCCGAGAACAGTTCGTTGATGCGCGACAACACGCCGGGCACGTTGCGATGGATATGCAACAGGCGCTGGCTGCGCGGATGTTCCGGCAGCGAGACCTCGGGGAAATTCACCGCCGACAGCGTGGAGCCATTGTCGCTGTAGCGCACCAGCTTGTTGGCGACCTCGATGCCGATGTTGTCCTGCGCCTCGAGCGTGCTGCCGCCGATGTGCGGGGTCAGGATGACGTTGTCCATGCCGATCAGCGGCGACACGAACGCATCGTCGTTGCCCTGCGGCTCGAGCGGGAACACATCGACTGCCGCTCCGGCCAGATGCCCGGAACGCAGCGCCTCGGCCAGCGCATCGATGTCGACGACGGTACCGCGCGATGCGTTCAGCAACAGCGACCCGCTGCGCATGCGCGCGAGCTGCGCGCTGCCGATCATCCACTTCGTTGCCGGCGTTTCCGGCACATGCAGGCTGACCACGTCGGCCCGCGCGAGCAGGTCGTCAAGGCTCGACGCGGCGCGCGCATTGCCAAGCGCGAGCTTGGTCTGCACGTCGTGGAAGATCACCTGCATGCCGAGCGCCTCTGCGAGCAGGCCGACTTGCGTGCCGATGTGCCCGTATCCGACCAGCCCCAGCGTCTTGCCGCGCACCTCGTAACTGCCGGCAGCCGATTTGGTCCAGCCGCCGCGATGGCAGAGCGCATTCTTCTGCGGAATGCCGCGCAACAGCATGATCGTTTCGGCGATGACCAGTTCCGCCACGCTGCGCGTATTGGAATACGGCGCGTTGAACACCGGCACGCCCTGACGGCGGGCGGCGGCCAGATCCACCTGATTGGTGCCGATGCAGAAACAGCCGGCCGCGATCAGTCGCCGCGCATGGCGCAACACATCCTCGGACAACTGCGTGCGCGAGCGCAGGCCGACGATGTGGGCGTCGGCGATGCGCTCGATCAGCACCTCGTTCGGCAGCGCTTTCTCGTGGTACTCGATCTGCGTGTAGCCGGCCTGCTCGAACACGCGCAGCGCATTGCGGCTGACGCCCTCCAGCAGCAGAACCTTGATCTCGGATTTCGGAAACGAGGTTTCCATCAATGGATTCCGGCGGAAACGGAGGAGAACTATGCCAGAAGCCGGCCATTTGCGGCATTGCAGCACCCGGTTTCGAGCGAGCGCCGCAGGCATTCGTACAGACTTTCGGCGGCGCTGCGTGCCGGGCGGGAAAGCTGATGGAATGCGGGCATGCGGTCTCCGGCCGGACCGGCGCGCGCGGCGCGCCGGATTCCGGGATCGGCGCGCCGCTCGGGATAAGATCGGCCGGCACAAACCCCATCTTTCGACGGAACCCCATGCACAGCCCCCCTCTTGCCGAGCTCGGCCGGCGCCTGCCCTCCTTGCGCCTGCTGACCGAGCCCACCGATCTCGAGCACTACGGCCGCGACTGGACCCGTCGCTGGACACCGGCCCCGCTGGCGATCGCGCAACCGGCCAGCATCGACGAGGTGCAGGAAATCGTGCGCTGGGCCAATGCCGAGCGTGTCGCGCTGGTGCCATCGGGTGGACGTACCGGGCTTTCCGGCGGTGCGGTCGCCGCGCGTGGCGAACTGGTCGTCAGCCTCGAGCGCATGAACCGCGTGCTCGGCTTCGACCCGGTCGATCGCCTTCTGACCGTGCAGCCCGGCATCGCACTGCAAGCCGTGCACGAGGCGGCGCGCACGCACGGCCTGATCTACCCGGTCGACTTCGCCGCACGCGGCTCGTGCACGATCGGCGGCAACATCGCCACCAACGCCGGCGGCATCCGCGTGATCCGCTACGGCAACACACGCGAATGGATTGCCGGCCTCAAGGTGGTCGCCGGCAACGGCGAGCTGCTCGACCTCAATCGCGGCCTGGTGAAGAATTCCAGCGGCTACGACCTGCGCCAGCTGATGATCGGCTCGGAAGGCACGCTCGGCATCGTGGTGGAGGCGATGCTGGAGCTGACCGATCCACCGCCTCGTTCGCAGGTCATGCTGCTCGCGCTGCCCGACATGGACGCACTGATGCAGGTGTTTGCGCTGTTTCGCGCACGCCTCGGCCTGCAGGCATTCGAGTTCTTCACCGATGTCGCGCTGCGCATTGTCTGCGCGCATGGCGCGCAGCGCGCGCTGGACGGCGACCATCCCTGCTATGTCGTGACCGAGTACGAGGCCGCCGACGAAACCGCCGAAGCCGCCGCGCTCGCCGCGTTCGAGCACGGCGCCGAACGGGGCTGGATCGCCGACGGCGTGATCGCCAATAGCGAGGCGCAGGCGGCGGCTCTCTGGCGCCTGCGCGAAGGCATCACCGAAAGCCTCGCTGCACACTCGCCGTACAAGAACGATGTGTCCGTGCGCATCGCCGCCGTGCCGGCCTTCCTGCACGCCATGCAGGACTTGCTCTCTCGCGAGTACCCGCACTTCGAAGTGGTCTGGTTCGGCCATATCGGCGACGGCAACCTGCACATCAATGTGCTGAAGCCGGAAAACCTGCCTCAGGCCGACTTCCTCGCCCAATGCGAGCGCGTCACGCTTCTGCTCGCCGAAACCCTGCGCCGGCACGGCGGCAGCATTTCCGCCGAACACGGCATCGGCCTGGTCAAGAAGCCCTATCTGGACAGCACGCGCAGCGCGGCGGAAGTCGAGCTGATGCGCGGCCTGCGCCGGGTATTCGACCCGAACGGCATCCTCAATCCGGGCAAGCTGTTCGATTGAGCGCCGCCCCCCCGTGAATCACGTCGACACCCGCGCTCCAGTCCGCATTGGCCGGGCCTGCCGCTTGCCCGCCGCCGCGCAGAACCTCCGGCCAGCGCCGCCGCAAGTCGGGTGGCGACCGCCTTGCGCCGCAACCGATTCCGGCAGGACTTGATCCCCTCGATGGCTGTCGTCATCCTGCGCGGCTTGCCAGCCGCTTCGGAACGCCGCACGCATGAACTCCCGTTACAACGCCGCCGACATCGAGGTGCTGTCCGGCCTTGACCCCGTCAAGCGCCGCCCCGGCATGTACACGGACACCTCGCGGCCGAACCATCTCGCGCAGGAAGTCATCGACAACTCGGTCGACGAGGCACTGAACGGCCACGCGAAAACCGTGGAAGTGACCGTCTACGCCGACGGCTCGGTCGAAGTCGGCGACGACGGCCGCGGCATGCCGGTGGACATCCACCCGGAGGAAGGCATTCCGGGTGTCGAACTGATCCTCACGCGCCTGCACGCAGGCGGCAAATTCTCCGGCAAGAACTACAACTATTCCGGCGGACTGCACGGCGTCGGCGTCTCGGTCGTCAATGCGCTGTCGCAGCGCGTCGAGGTGACGATCCGCCGCGAAGGCCAGGTGCACCGCATGGAGTTCGCCCACGGCGACCGCTCGCGCGAACTGCACGTCACCGGCAGCGTGGCCAAGAAGAACACCGGAACCACGCTGCGCTTCTGGCCGGATCCGTCCTATTTCGATTCGCCGAAGATCTCGCTGCCGCGCCTCAAGCATGTGCTGCGCGCGAAAGCGGTGCTCTGCGCCGGGCTCACCGTGCGGCTGCTGGATGAAGCCAGCGGCGAGAAGATCGAGTGGCACTACGAAGACGGCCTGCGCGACTACCTGCGCACGATGCTCGGAGACGCCGAGTACCTGCCGCCCGACCTGTACGTGAACCAGATCCAGCGCGAGAACGGCGCGGTCGAGTTCGCGGTGGCCTGGCGCCCGGAAGGCGAGCTCGTGCAGGAAAGCTACGTCAATCTGATTCCGACCGCGCAGGGAGGCACCCACGTCAACGGACTGCGATCGGGCCTGACCAACGCGCTGCGCGAGTTCTGCGAGTTCCGCAACCTGTTGCCGCGCGGCATCAAGCTGGCACCCGACGACGTCTGGGACCGCCTCTGCTTCGTGCTCTCGCTGAAGATGGGCGACCCGCAATTTTCCGGTCAGACCAAGGAGCGCCTGTCCTCGCGCGATGCCGCCGGCTTCGTCGAGAACACCGTGCACGACGGCTTTTCGCTGTATCTGAACCAGCACGTCGACATCGGCGAAAAGATCGCCCAGCTGGCGATCGAACGCGCAACGCTGCGGCTCAAGGCCGAGAAGCAGATCGTCCGCAAGAAGATCACGCAAGGCCCTGCCCTGCCCGGCAAGCTCGCCGACTGCGCATCCAGCGACCTCTCGCGCACGGAACTGTTCCTGGTCGAAGGCGACTCCGCCGGGGGATCCGCGCGCCAGGCGCGCGACAAGGATTTCCAGGCCATCCTGCCGTTGCGCGGCAAAATCCTGAATACTTGGGAAGTCGACTCCGGCCAGGTGCTTTCATCGCAGGAAGTGCACGACCTCGCCGTCGCCATCGGCTGCGATCCGGGCAAGGATGACATCTCCGGCCTGCGCTACGGCAAGGTCGTGATCCTTGCCGACGCCGACTCCGACGGCCTGCACATCGCCACCCTGCTGTCGGCGCTGTTCCTGCGCCATTTCCCGACACTGGTGCGTGAAGGCCACATCTTCGTCGCGATGCCGCCGCTGTTCCGCGTCGACGTCGGCAAGCAGGTCTTCTACTGCCTCGACGAATCCGAACGCGACGCCATGCTCGACAAGATCCAGCGCGAGAAGATCAAGGGCGCGGTCAATGTCACGCGCTTCAAGGGGTTGGGAGAAATGAACCCTTCGCAACTTCGCGAATCCACCATCGACCCCGACACGCGCCGCCTGGTGCAACTCACGGTCGATGCCGAAGGCGCCGACGACACGCGCAAGCTGATGGACATGCTGCTGTCGAAGAAGCGCGCCAGCGATCGAAAGGAGTGGCTGGAAACCAAGGGCGATCTGGCGTCGTTGGAAATGTAATACCGCAGCGCCGTTGCGGCGGGTGCGACAGTGGGCCGTCGCGTGACGACACCCGATCCGCTTGACGCCTGCGCGCCTCCCGCGACGAACGGCGCGCGCTGCTGGACAGCACCGCGCTCCGTGCCGGAGGGAAGGAACGGCGCCTCGGAAGCGGTTTGACAACCAAGGGAGGGGGACCACGGAAATGGCCAAACTGATACCGACGCGAAACAGCTGCCTGCCGCACATGACCTCGGGCGAACGACTGTTTTCCGAGCGTCTGGAAGACAAGCTGGAGGACGACTACCTCCTTTGGTACGACGTCCCCATCGGCCCGAAGCAGCGGCGGCCGGATTTCGTCATTCTGCATCCACGTCGCGGCCTGCTCGTCCTCGAGGTAAAGGACTGGAAGGAAGACACGATCCAGGAAGCGGATCGATTCCAGTTCACGCTGCTCGCTTCAAGCGGGACCGTCACGCAGGTGAACCCGCTGGCGCAAGCACGCCAATGCGTGCTTGAGATCACCAACGTGCTGCAGACC
>JASLGB010000369.1 GCA_030150315.1 Dokdonella sp.
CTCAGGCATCAGCGCTGATCGAGCGCCGCCATCTCAACCGTGCGGATGTCGGCATGCCCGCCGGCATCCGTCCGGAACGTGCAGACGGCCGTCATGCGCAGCATGGCGCTTGCTCGATTCTGTGCGTCCAGAGCCAGCACAACTTCGCTGAGTCCCTTTGCGTCGTGGGCGGCCTTGTTTCGTTCCGCCTCCGCGAGACGCTGTGTGGCGGCGTCTTTCTCAAGGGACAGTGCGTATCGACGCTCCATGCTTCCCAAGAGAATCTTTGCATAGCCGGTGGGATTGTCCGGCACTTCGCCAGCCTTTTCATGCGCCTGACTCACCTCTGCCAACTTGGCGCGCGCGGCGTCAACGTCAGCTTGCAGGCCATCGGAAATAACGGACCGCGCACCAAACGGCGAAACACGAAAGCTCGCCAGCTGCGCGGTGGACGGCGCGACCAAGTGTTCCCAGGTGGCATCTACGCACGCTCGCTTGAGCTGCTGCGGCTCACTGAACCAATGCAGTGCGCCACCGGCGCCGGCAATACCAATCACAGCCACGGCACCAACGCCGATCCACGCCCACGCTTTCATTTTTCCGTCCCCTGTGATGTTACCAATGTGCCCGGAGTGTAGTTATGGCTGAGCAGACCGTCACTCTGCGAATCACCGCCGATGGCAAGGCCGCAGTGATTGCGGTGGATCAGGTGTCGCGCGCCACCAAGGACATGGGCGAGACGGCATCCAAGGGCATGGAAGCCGCTGCGGCCAGCACCCGCAAATTCTCGGCAGACGCCATCAGCGCCAAGGGCGCGGTGCTTGCATTGGTCGCGGCTGCCGGCGGCATGGGCGCACGCGGCATCGCCGCGCTGGCAGACTCGTGGTCGGACATGACCAGCCGCGTGCGCGTCAGCATCCGCGCCAATGAGGATGCTGCCGACGTCATGGAGCGTCTTTCCAGCGTCGCGCGCGGCACGTATGCCAGCATCGAGTCCACTGTAGAGGGCTTCACGCGCAACGCGGTTACGCTCAACGCGCTCGGCAAAACCACCGCGCAGCAACTCAACTACACCGAAGCCCTGAACAATGCCTTGGTCCTGTCTGGTGCGAAGGGCATGGAGTTCGAGTCTGTGCAAAACGCCATGAGCAAGGCCATGGCGACGGGCGCCCTGCGCGGCATCGAGCTGAACACCGTACTGACATCCGGCAGCCGTGTGGCGGAAGTGCTGGCGGCGGAACTCGGCACCGATGTACTCGGCCTGCGCGCGCTCGGCGAGGAAGGAAAGATCACCGGCGATGTGATCTTCAACGCGTTGACCAAGAACATGCAGGATCTGGCGCAGGCCGCCGGCGACATGCCGGCGACCATTGGCGATGCGTTCGGCCTGATCCGCAACGCGCTGCTGCAAACCGTCGGCGCGTTCGACAATCAGAACAAGATCAGCGAGCAGCTGGCCGGAGCACTCACGCTGGTTGCGGACAACATGGGCACGATCGTCGCGGCAGCCACTGCGGCCGCCGCCGTCGTTGGCACACGCTTTGTTGCCGGCATGCTGGCCGGCGCGGCAAGCATGCTGAAGGCGCAGCTGGTCGCGCGCGCTGTTGCGGTGGAGATGGGCATTGCCTCGGCGGCCACGCTCGGCCTCGGCCGCTCTGCGCTGGCGCTGGCTGGCGGCCCCATCGGCGTGCTGGCCTTGGCTGTTGGCGGGCTGGTGATGGCATGGCAGGCGGTCACGCGCGCCGAGGAGGAGCGCCGCGAGCAGTTCGACGCCGGCATCAAGAAAATGGATGACGGCGCACAGGCCGCGCGCGACCTTGCCGCCGGCCTGCGCGAGCTCAGCCTGGTGCCGTTCAAGCCGTTGCCGGACTTCGCCGGCACGCTGAAGCAATACGCGGACAACACCGCGCTGATCGCGGAGCAGTCGGCCGTGCTTGCTGCCAAGCGTCTTGAGTTGGCCGCAGCAGAAGATCGCACCGCGAAAGCGCTGGCCCGCAATATCAGCCTGACTGACGAGCACCGCGCGCGGATGATGGCCACCATCCCTTCGTTGGCCACGCTGCGCAGCGAGATCGAACAACTGGAAGCCGGCACGCGCACGCTCGGCACAGAAACCGGCGTGCTCGGCGACGTGCTGAATACGGCACTGACGCCGGCAGCTGATGCCGCGTCGGCGGCACTTGATCGCCTGCTGCGCCAGCGCAGCGCCAGCGGCCTGATGGCGGCCGTGTCCGACGGCGTCGGCGCCGTGCTTTCGCAGATCCAGGCAGTGGGCACCAACATCACGCAATGGAACGCCGCGAACGCATCGTTGAACCAGTCGCTGGACGGCGTGAAGGCCAAGCTGGAAACGCACGGCAAGACCACCTCGCAAGTCATCGCCGCGCAGTACGAGGCGGTGAAGGCATCCGCACTGTGGACGACGTACAGCGAAGACCAGCGCAAGAAGCTGGGCGACCTCGTCGAGCAGCGCATGCGCGAAGCCGACAGCATGGAAGCCAAGAAACAGGCCACGCGCGCGGCGGTGGACACCAACGCCGAATACGTCAAAAGCCTGCAAACCCAAGCCGCCGAATACGGCCTCGCCGGCACAGAGCTGGAACGCTACCGCCTAAGCACCATGACGCTGACCGACGCGCAGCGCGCCAACGCACTGCAGGCGCTGGACGTGATCGACGCGCTGGCGCTTCAAGCCGAAGAAGCCGCCGCGGCGAAGAAGATCATCGACGACCAAGCACGCGCGCTCGAAAACCTGCGCGGCATCGGTGCCGGCGTCGCCGACGAGCTCGCCGACCTGCGCGCACGTGCAGCCGGCGCCGACAGCGCCCAACTCAAGTTCAATGCGACTTTGAGGCAGGCAAAAGCCGCGCTTGAAGCCGCTGGCGGCGCGGCCAATCCGGAAGCGCTGGAGGCGTACCGGCAGACGCTCGACGCCGCGGCCGAGTCGATGGAGCGCTCGCGCGAGATCGGGCGCGACCTCGGCCAGATCCTGGAAGACTTCGCGCAGCCGACCGAGCTTCAGGCGCTCACGGCGGAGATTGACCGCGTCGGCGAGGCGCTGGCCAATGCCACCGATCCGGCGCAAGTCGCCGCGCTGCAGCGCGCCATGACCGGCCTGAAAACAACAATGGGCGTGCAGATGCTCGGCGCGGCGAAGGAAAGCCTGCGCGGCATCCAGTCGCTGACGAAAGAAGGCAGCAAGTCGTTCCGCGTGCTGCAAGTGATGATCGACGCGACCACGGTTGCCGAGGCTGTGCTCGCTGTCGTCCACCAGGCCACGATGGGCGACGTGTGGACCGCGATCCCGCGCATGGCCGCGATGATCGCCGCAATCGGTTCGCTCGGCGTCAGCGTCGGCAGCCTGGGCGGCGGCGGCGGGCCGTCGGCATCGTCTGCCGAGGTGCGCCAGCAGAACCAGGGCACCGGCAGCGTGCTCGGCGACGCAGCGGCGAAGTCGGAGTCGATCCTCAAGGCGACGGAAATCACAGCCCACGCGACGGAACAGCTGGTCGGGATCAACCGGGGCATGCTCAACGCGCTGCAGGCCATGCAGCGCGCGCTCGGCGCAGCGGGCGGCCAGCTGGCGCGTGGCGCCGGCAGCGTGGACTTCCCCGGCGCGACGGGCGGCAGCCTTGTGCTCGGGTTGTTCGGCTCGTCCAAGACGGTGGTCGACCAGGGCATCGTGATCGCCGGCGGCACGCTACAAGCGATGCTCGACAACATCGTCGTCGGCGCCTACCAGACGATCAAGGACAACGGCGGCTTGTTCGGCGGCACGTCGTACCGCGACTCGACCGTTGATGTTTCTGCCGACTTCCAGCGCCAATTCCAGCTGGTCATCGGCAGCATCATCGACACCGTCCGCGAAGGCGCGCTGGCGCTCGGTCTGTTGCCCGCTGACATCGAGGCCGCACTGGCCGCGTATCGCGTTGAAGAAATCCGCATCAGCCTGAAAGACCTCAGCGCGGAAGACCAGCAGAAGGAGCTGGAGGCCGTTTTCAGCAGCCTGTTCGACGGCCTCGCTGGCAGCGTCGTGCCGTGGATCGAGCAATTCCAGCAAGTGGGCGAGGGCTTGGGCGAGACGCTGGTGCGCGTCGCCACGGAAGTGCAAGTCACGCGCGAAGCCGTGCGCCAGCTTGGCCTCGCGTTTGAGGAAACCGACCCCCAGCGCGTCGCACAAATCAGCGATGCGCTGATCCAGGCCGCTGGCGGCATCGACGCGTTCATCAGCGGCATGCAGACTTTCGTCAACAACTTCGCGCCGGAATCGCACCGCCTCGAAGTGGCTTCAACGGCGCTGACCAGCGCGTTTGAACAAGTCGGTTTGTCCGTGCCCGGCACCCGCGAGGAAATGTGGGCGCTGATGCAGTCGCTCGATGCGACGACCGAGTCGGGCCGCGAGCAGATCGCCACGCTGCTGCGCCTGGCGGACGTGTCCGCGCAGTACTACAGCGCGCAAGAAAAGCAGCTCAGCGAAGCCACGAAGCTGCTCGACAGCATGGGCCTGACGACGGACGGCCTCAGCGATTTCGGCCGCGCCATCGTCGACATCAAGGCCAAGGAACTCGGCGCCGTCGACGCCGCGAACACGCTCGCGAAAGCGCGCGGCATGGAAGGCGCGAGCGCAGCACAGCTCGCGGCCATCCATGCGTGGACGGCGCAGCAGATCGCCGCCGCCATCCGCAAGCTGCAGACCGAAACCCGAGACTTGATCGCCAAGCTGTACGGCGGCGTGCCGGGATCGCTCGACGCGATCAACGAGCGCATCGCCGAGCTCGAACGCGCCAGCGGCGGCGTTGCGGCCGGCATCGATCGCATCGCGGATGCGGGTGCGAATCTGTTCGACGCATGGATGCGCGGCGCGCAAAGCGTGCAGGATTATCTCGATTCGATGTTGGTCGGTGACCTCAGCGCATTGACGCCAGAGCAGCAGATCGACGAAGCGCGCCGGCAGTTGCTCGAAGCGCAAGCCGCAGCATCGGCGGGCGACACAGAAGCTCTTGCGCGCTTGCCCCAGCTTGCCGATTTGTTTCTCCGTTTGCAGCGTGATGCGTTGGCCAGCGGGGCCGACTACAACGCCGAGTTCGATTGGGTCCGGCAGCTCTTGGGCAGCGTTGTCGGCATGGAAAACCCGTACACCGCGCCGGGTGGCGCGGCCAACGACAACAACTACACGGTCACGCCGAGCGCGGAGCTGCAAGCGCTATACGAAGCCCGCGACGCTGCGCTCGCAGAGCAGTACGTCGAACAACGGCGCGCGCTCGCAGAGCAGCTGACGCAGCACCTGGCCGACCTCGCGACCGCGCTGAATGTGCCGATCTTCGAGCTGATCGAAGCCCAAGGCGTCAACCTGCGCGAGTTGGCGACCGACCTCGGCATCGACTTGCAAAACCTCACCGCGTCGTCGATCGAAGTGCTCGGCGCGATGGCGACCACGCTCGGCGTCAGCATGACTGCGCTCACGTCCGAACTCGGCATCGAGCTGACCGACCTCGGCGCCGGCATCACGGAACTGACCCAGCGCGTCGGCATCGACTTGTCTGCGCTCACCGTCAGCAGCACGCAATCGCTCGCCGCGCTGGCGTCGTCGCTCGGCATGAACCTCGCCGAGCTGTCGACGGCGGTCGGCATCGATCTCGGCAAGCTCACGGACAAGCAGAGCCTGCTCAATGAGTCGCTCGCCGCGACGATCGACACGCTGCCGGCGGCGCAGCGCGATCAACTGAAACCGCTGCTCGAAGCGATCAGCGCAGCAACGACCGAAGCCGACGCCAACGTGGCCATCGGCACGCTCGAAGAAGCGGTGAAAGGCCTGTCGCCGGATCTGCAAACGCTGCTCGCGCCGTACTTGCAGAACGTGATTCCG
>JASLGB010000395.1 GCA_030150315.1 Dokdonella sp.
TGTAGTAGGCGGTGATGAGGCGCGGCACATTCACCAGCGAAGCGGCGGGTGCCGGTTTGCCGGCCAGCGGGTTGATGCGGGTGCTCAAGTCGTTGCCAGCGCGGCGCTCTTGGTCTTGATGCGCTGCATGAGCTCGGTCCACGACTTGACGAAAGAGGCAGCGCCTTCGACTTGCAGCTGCACCGCGAGCTTGTCGACGTCGATGCCGGCCTGCGCGAATTTCGCCAATACCAACTCGGCATCGCCGCCGTCGGTCGCCATGACGCCGCCGAGCTTGCCGCTCTGCTCAAAAGCCAGCAGGGTTTTTTCAGGCATCGTGTCGATGGTTTCAGGCGCCGCCAGCGCTTCGACGTAAAGGCCGGGCGGCAACTTGGGATCCTTGGTGCCGGTGCTTGCCCACAGCATGCGTTGCTTGCGCGCTCCTTTCGCTTCCAGATCCCGCCAGCGCTTTGACGCGATCAATTCGCAGTGCGCCCGGTACGTGCGCTGCATGATGGCAATGCCCAAACGATTGCTCAATTCCGCCGGCACCTTGTCGGCGACCGCGCGATCCCAGCGGCTGACGAACACCGAGGCGACCGAGCCGACGCGCGGATCGAGGCCGGCGGTGATGCGGCGCTCGATGCCGCGCTGGTAGGCGTCGGCGGCGGCAAGGTAGTGGCCGCGCGAGAACAGCAAGGTCACGTTGACCGGAATGCCGGCGAAGATCGCTTCCTCGATCGCGACGATGCCGGCCGGCGTGCCCGGAATCTTCACGTACAGGTTCGGGCGATCGGCCATCGCCTGGATCGTGCGTGCGGCTTCCAGCGTGCCGGCCGCGTCGTCGGCGAGCAGCGGCGAGACCTCCATCGACACCCAACCGTCTTCGCCGCGACTGGCGTCGAAGATCGGCCGGAACAGGTCGGCGGCGCGGCGCAGGTCTTCCAGCGCCAGCTCGTTGAACAGCGCCTCGCCGGACAGGCCGCGCGCGGATTTTTCCGCGATGGCGTCGTCATAGGCCGCGGTCTTGCCGATGGCTTCGTCGAAGATCGTCGGGTTCGAGGTCAGGCCGGTGACGGAGTCTTCGTCGATGCGGCGACGCAGGCTGCCGTCGTCGAGCATGTCGCGGGTGATGTTGTCGAGCCAGAGGCTTTGTCCGAGTTCGTGCAGCAGTCGCGTGGGTTTCATTCGGAGTCCTGTAGTCGGCACCGTCGGAGGACGGTGCTGGCAAGGGTCGGATGGTTCGGGCGCCGGCGCCGGGCCGCGGCGTCGGGCAGCAAAGGTCAGTCTGGCGCGGGGGCGGCGTGATTCATGCGCCGACGATACAACAACGGCGATGGGGCGCGCGCTGCGGCATGGCGACCGTCATCGCGGGGTCGGCCGGGCGATGACGCCCTCCCGTACAATGGGCGCATGTCCAAGCCCCCCGTGATACTCGAAACCCGCCATGCCGAGACCAGCCGCTTCCTGCGTTTCGAGCAGGTGGATCTGCAATTCTCCAATGGCGAACGGCGCACCTTCGAACGCTTGTGCGGGTCCGGCCTCGGCGCGGTCATCATTGTTCCGATGCAGGACGAAGACACCGTGCTGCTCGTGCGCGAGTACGGCGTCGGCCTCGATCGCTACGAACTGGGCTTGCCGAAGGGGCGGCTGGACCGGGACGAAACCGTGGAGCAGGGCGCCAACCGCGAGTTGAAGGAAGAAGTCGGCTTCGGCGCGCGCGAGTTGCACATCCTCGGGCGACTGTCCCTGTCGCCGACCTACATGACCGCGATGACGCATGTGGTGATCGCGCGCGACCTGTTCCCGGAGCGCCTGCAAGGCGACGAGCCGGAGCCGCTCGAAGTCGTGCCGTGGAAGCTGTCCGAGCTGCACCTGCTGCTGCAGCGGCCGGACGTGACCGAGGGGCGCTCGATCGCCGCCTTGTTCATGGCCCGCGAATACCTGGCCGGCCGCTTCAGGCCGCAGCCGTGACGCTGCCGCTGGAAGGGCTGGCCCGCGAAGCGGCAGCGATCGCCACGCGCGCGGCCGCGGCGATCCTCGAAATCTACGAGTCGGATTTCGCGGTGACGCACAAGGACGACCGCTCGCCGCTGACCGCAGCCGACCTTGCCGCGCATCGGCTGATCGAGGCCGGTCTGCGCGAGCTGACCCCGGATCTGCCGGTGCTGTCGGAAGAGTCGGTCGGCGTGCCGTGGAGCGAGCGGTCGCGCTGGACGCGCTACTGGCTGGTCGATCCGCTCGACGGCACGCGCGAGTTCGTCAAGCGCAACGGCGAGTTCACCGTCAACATCGCGCTGATCGACGACCACCGCCCTGTGATCGGCGTGGTGCAGAAGCCGGTTGGCGGCGAGCTGGCGCTGGCCTGGGAAGGCGGCGGCGCGTGGTTTGCGGCCGACGCACAGGCCAAGGCGCATCGGCTCGGCACACGACCGCGCGCGACGCCGCTGGTAGTCGCCGGCAGCCGCTCGCACGGCTCCGAGCGCGAGGCGGAGCTGCTCGGCCGGCTCGGCGCGTGCTCGAAATGGCCGCTGGGCTCGTCGCTGAAATTCCTCCGCATTGCCGCCGGGGAAGCCGACCTCTATCTGCGGCTGGGTCCCACCTCCGAATGGGACACGGCCGCGGGCCAGTGCGTGCTGGAGCAGGCCGGCGGCGCCGTCTATGGCTTTGATGGCCTGCCGCTGCGCTACAACACGCGCGACAGTCTGCTGAACCCGGAGTTCTTCGCCGTCGGCGAGCGCGACGCGGACTGGGCGCCCCTGATGCTCGGCCCGTGATCCGGCGCGTGCGCCAGCCGCTGCGGCATCGCGTGTCCGCGTGCGGCATCGGCTGCCTGCCGCCGTTCGCGGCGACCGACCGGATCGCCCTTCGCCGATTTCCCACCTCATCACCAAGCCACCTGCCATGACCGACGCCAAGCTGCGCATCGACGACCTCATCGCCATCATGGCGCGCCTGCGCGACCGCGAGAGCGGCTGCCCCTGGGATGTCGAGCAGAGCTTCGAGACGATCGCGCCGTACACGATCGAGGAAGCGTACGAAGTCGCCGATGCGATCGACCGCAAGGACTACGCCGACCTGTGCGACGAGCTCGGCGACCTGCTGCTGCAGGTCGTTTTCCACGCGCGCATGGCCGAGGAGGCCGGGCACTTCGCGTTCGGCGATGTGGTCGCGGCGATCTGCGACAAGATGGTGCGTCGCCATCCGCATGTGTTCGGCGAGGGGCATTTCGATTCGGCCGAGGCGCAGCTGGCGAACTGGGAATCGCTCAAGGCCGGCGAGCGCGCGGCCAAGGGCGAATCCGACGACAGCGCGCTGGCCGGCGTGTCGCGCGGCCTGCCGGAGTGGCAGCGCGCGCTGAAGTTGCAGAAGAAGGCCGCACGCGTCGGTTTCGACTGGCCGGACGTGCACCCGGTGTTCGACAAGCTGCACGAGGAAATCGAGGAAGTGCGTGCCGAATTCGCGCAGGGCGCCGACAACGCGCGCCTGACCGACGAGATCGGTGACGTGCTGTTCGTCTGCGTCAATCTCGCGCGCCACGCCAAGGTC
>JASLGB010000001.1 GCA_030150315.1 Dokdonella sp.
GGAACTCCAGCTGCCCGGATTGACCGCACCGTTGATGCCGGGCGTCGGATAACGCGAGTTTTCCCAGGCGGCCGCGCTGATCGCGTCCTGCTTGAAATAGCTCGCGTCGATGAAGAACTCATGCCGGTCGCCACGGCCGCCGAAGGACAGGTTTGCCTGCCGCGTCGAGCCGTCGCCAACCGACTGGTCACCGTAGTACAGGCGCGCGGCTGCGCCTTCCTGCGACTTTTTGGTGATGATGTTGATGACGCCGGCAATCGCGTCCGAGCCGTACAGGGACGACGCGCCGTCGGTCAGGATTTCAATGCGATCGACCGCACTCGTGGGCAGCGTGTTGAGATCAACCGCCGCCGACACGCCGGATGCGGACGATTCCGAAACCCAGCGCAGGCCGTCGACGAGAATCAGGGTGCGCTTGGCGCCGAGATTGCGCAGGCTGATCGTGGTCGAGCCGGAGCCCACGCCGCCGCCGTCCGGCGCGAATCCAAAGTTGCCGGCGGAATTGAACTTGGTATTGATCGACGAGCCGCTGACCGACAGGCGCTGGATGATGTCGCCGATCGAACCGAGGCCGGTCGCCTCGATGTCCTTGGACGTTATCGTGATGACCGGCGTCTGGCCTTCGATTTCAGCTTTCTTGATGCGTGAACCGGTGACTTCGATTGCCTGCAGGACCTGTGCATCGTCGCCGCCCTCCCGCTGCTGCGCGACGACCGGCAATGAACTCATTCCCAACAACGTGAGACTGGCCGCAATCTGCGTCAGCCGTGGCATGCAGTAAGACTTCATCGGCGCTCTCCCCGTACGATTGGATCCACGTAATTGCACTCGCCGAGTTTGCGGCGTAAAGAAAATGTAAATCAATGTGACCCGCCGCGCCATCCCCCGGCGCCCGAGATGTGCAACTCACCCCGGTCTTTTGAAAACCGGCGGCTTTCCATTCAAGCGGCGCGCGCAGACGGGCAGGTAAACTGCGCATTCGCCTCATGCTCGCATTGATATGGACGCCAACCTCTCCCGCCGATCGCACCGGATCCGTCTAGCCCCGCTGTTTGCCCTTGCCGTCACGATCGCCGCCATTCCTGCCCTGGCGGAAAACCGCGGCGCGCTGCGCGATCAATTCCGCACGGCACTCGCCGGCGCAACCAAGGCGAAAGACGATTCGTGGAAGCGCTATGCCGCCAATCTGGAGGAAGCGCGCTATCCCCTCGCGCCCTATGTGGAGCTGGCCTCGCTGAAGCCGCAGGTGGCTCGCCTCGACCGCGGCACCGTCGAGCGCTTCCTGAAGCGCTGGCCCGATACGCTCGCCGCGCGCGACCTGCGCGAAGCCTATCTGCGCGAAGTGGCCAAGCGCGGCGACTGGGTCACGTTCCGCGCGCTGTGGCAGCCCGGCAGCGACCGCAGCCTGCAATGCAGCCAGTTGCGTGCGCGCCTGGCCGCCGGGGAAAAGCTCGATTTCGAGCGCGACCTGGAAACGCTGTGGCAGGGGTCGCGCGCGCTGCCTGACAGCTGCGAAGCGGTGCTCGCCTCCGCCCATGCCGGCGGCAGCCTCGACGACGCACGCATCCGCGAGCGCCTCGACCGCGCCGCCGACGCCGGAAACGCCGATTCCGCCGCACAGCTCGCGCCGCTGCTGGCCGGCGCCGGCCGCGCCGAAGCCGACCGCATCGTGACCGCGTTGCGCGATCCTGCCGGCACCCTGACCAAGGCCAAGACCTGGAGCGACGACGCTCACGCGCGCGATGCGCTGTCTTATGCGTTTGCGCGGCTTGCACGCCGCAACAGCTCCGCCGCGGAGACCTACTGGGCCGACCTGCAGAGCCGCTTCCGCTGGGACGCGCCGCAGAAGAACCGGATCCTGCACGCGATCGCGCTGTATCGCGCGACCAGCTATTCGCCGGACGCGCTGGCGCGCCTGAAGGCGCTGCCCGAGGAGGCCGAGGACGACGCCACGCGCGAATGGCAGGTGCGCATCGCGCTGACCGCGGGCGACTATTCCGAAACCCTGGCCGCGCTCGACGGGCTCTCCGCGCCGCAGAAAGCCGATGCCCGGTGGCGTTACCTGCGCGCGCGCCTGCTCGACAAGCTGGGACGCAAGAACGAGTCGGCGCCGATCTATGCCGAGCTTTCGCGCGAAGCGAATTTCCACGGTTTTCTGGCTGCCGATTGGGCCGACCAGCCGTATGCGATCTGCCCGTCGACGCTGGCCGCCGACGCCGCCGTCGATGCCATGGTGAACAAACAGCCGGATCTGGATCGCGCATTCGAGTTCCGCGAGCTGGGCATGCTGTCCGAGGCGCGCCGCGAATGGAATTTCGCGATGGAGAAACTCGATCCCGCGCAGCGTCGCCTTGCCGCGGACCTCGCTTCCCGCCGCGGCTGGTACGACCGCGCCGTGTTCGCGTTCTCGGCCGAGCCGGAAACGCAGCGGCTGTACGCGCAGCGCTTCCCGATCGGCATGGAGAAGCACGTCCGGCGCGAGGCACGCGAAGCCGGCATCGATCCGGCCTGGGCCTACGCCATCATCCGCGCCGAAAGCGCGTGGATGAGCGATGCGCGCTCGCACGCCAATGCCTACGGCCTGATGCAGCTGCTGCCCGGGGTGGCCAAACAGGTCGCCAAGGGCGCTGGCCTGCCTTATTCCAAGCCGAGCGACCTGTTCGAGCCGGAATACAACGTGCAGCTCGGTACGCGCTTCCTCGGCCAGATGGCGCGGAAATACGACGGCAGCCCCTGGCTGGCCAGCGCTGCCTACAACGCCGGCGGGGCGCCAGTCGGCCGCTGGCTCGACGCACGCGGCACGCTCGACCCGGACTTTTTCATCGAGACCATTCCCTACAAGGAAACGCGCGAATACGTCGCTCGCGTGCTCGCCTTCAGCGTCATCTACGACTGGCGACTCAACGGCAAGGCACTGCCGCTGTCCTCGCGCATGCCGCGCATCGGCCAGCCGTATCGCGCGCCGGGTGCCGACACGCCACGCAAGGCAGTGTCCTGTGCAGTCACTCCCGCCAGCGCGGTCGGATCCGCTGCGGACGACGGTGCCGCCCCGTGACGTTTTCGATGCCGTTGCAGTTGGCGGGGCTGGTCGCGCTGGGCTTCGCCGCGCAATGGCTGGCATGGCGAGTGCGTCTGCCGGCGATCCTGTTCCTGCTGCTGATCGGCCTCGCGCTCGGGCCCGCGCTCGGCTGGCTCGACCCGCAGGCCGCGCTCGGCAACCTGTTTTTCCCGATCGTCTCCCTCGGCGTGGCAATCATCCTGTTCGAGGGGTCGGCGACGCTGCGCCTTGGTGAGCTGGCCGACGTCGGCGGCACCGTCCTGCGGCTGGTCAGCGTCGGCGCCATCGTGACCTTGGGCATCCTTGCCGCCGCGGCGCACTGGATCGCCGGAATGTCGTGGGAGCTGGCCCTGCTGTTCGGCGCGCTGACCTGCGTCACCGGCCCCACGGTGATCGTGCCGATGCTGCGCAGCGTGCGACCGAACGCGCGCATCGCCAACGTGCTGCGCTGGGAAGGCATCGTCATCGATCCGCTCGGCGCGCTGTTCGCCGTGCTCATCTACGGCGCCATCGCCACGCGCCACGAAGGCCATTCGCTGGCCTTGTTCGGCATCACCATCCTGGTCGGCGCCGCCGCCGGCACCGCGGGCGCCTTCCTGCTCGCGTTCCTGCTGCGCCGCCACTGGTTGCCGGAGTATCTGCAGAGTTTCGGCGCACTGGCGCTGGTACTGCTGACCTATGCCACGTCGAACGAGATCGCGCACGAATCGGGACTGCTGGCGGTGACCGTGATGGGCATGATCCTGGCCAACCTGCGCGGGCTTGCGATCGAG
>JASLGB010000031.1 GCA_030150315.1 Dokdonella sp.
ATCGATCGACTCCAACAGACGCCGACCGTGGATCACCGCCAGCACCTCAATGCGCCGCTCACCGATCTCGTAGATCAGCCGGTAGCTGTACAGGAACCGCTCGCGGATTCGTTCGTCTCCGAGCTCCGGCACGAGCCGGCCGATCAGCGGCTGCTCACCGATCGATTCGCCCAACGCCAGCAAGGCCTCGACCACGCGTTGTGCGTGATACGGCGAGTCGCGATGGATGTATTCGGCGATCGAGTCGATGTCATCGAGCGAGGCCTGCGACCAGATTACCGTTGCAGCCATCGGCTCACGCGCTGGCGGGCTTCCTCGGTCGTGTAGCGACGACCCGCCGCGATGTCGGCGCGGCCCTGCCGGACCTTCTCCAGCACGTAGACGTGGTATTGGATGTCTTCCAGCGTCGCATCGTCGGGCAGGTGCTGCAGCAGCTGCTCGACCTCCTGTTTGGCGGTGGCCTGCGCGGTCATCGTCCGCTCCTGTTGGGCGTGTTGGATCATTCTACGCCTCCAGCTCTTCATCGCCGTCGCGGCGGCGTTGCAGACCCGCCGCCGGGTGCGTCGCCGCATGCACCGCCTGCAACTTCACGATCGACACCTTCGTGTAGAACTGCGTCGTGCCGATGTCGGCGTGGCCGAGCATCTCCTGCACGTGCCGCACGTCGGCGCCGTTGTCCAGCATTGCCGTCGCCATCGTGTGCCGGAACAGGTGGCAGGCGCCGGCCTTGTTGACACCCGCCTTGTCCAGGTACTGCCGCACGCGCCAGCTCAGCGCGTTCATCGACAGGCGCCGGCCGTCGAGGTTGAGGAACAGCGCCGGCTCGTGCGGATCGCCTGCCAGCAGTGGCCGTGCCTCGTTCTCGTATTTCGTCACCCACGCCAAGGCACGCTCGCCGATCGGCACGAAGCGCCCCTTGCCCCCCTTGCCGCGCCGCACGTGCAAGGTGCCACGCTCGCGCTCGATATCGTTCGTGTTCAGCGCCGCCAGCTCCATGCGCCGGATGCCGGTGCCGTAGAGCAGTTCCAGCATCGCCCGGTCGCGCAGACCCTGCGCATAGGTCACGTCCGGCTGCGCCAGCACCGCCTCGACTTCGCTCACCGTCATCGGATCGCGCAGGCCCTTGGGCACGCGCGGCAACTCCACGTCGGCGGCCGGGTTCGACGGCAGGTGCCGGTGCTTCACCAGCCAGCTGAAGAACGTGTTGACCGCCCCGAGGATCGCGTTCTGGCCGCTCGCCGACAGCGGCTGCCCGTCGCGGCGCCGATAGCGGAACAGGTGCCGCTGGAACGCCTCCATCTGCGCGTGCGTCACGTCCTGCGGCCGTTCCAGGCCGTGCTCGACGCACCACGCATTGAAGTGCGCCAGGTGCGACTTGCGCGCCTTGAGGCTGACCTGGCTCATCTGCCGCACTTCCAGCGCGTCCAGGTGCCGCAGCGCCCATGCCGCCACGCTGTCGGGCGTGCGCGGGGTATCCAGCAGGCGCGAACGCGCCGTCGTCTGACCCGGGGAACGGACTGCGATCATGGCGCGACCTCCGCAGGGCTCCCGTGACGTGCGTTCTTCGGCTTCGCGGCCTGCGAGGCCGGCAAGGCCGCGCCAGGACTGGCGGCGAGGGGGATTTGTCCACCCCGCAACCGACGCGCACCCCCGCCGCGACCGGGCCGCGCAGACCCCGCGAGGTTCGCGTTCTGCCCCGCGAGGTCGGCCTTATCCTCCCGCGAGGTGAATGGTTGACCCCGCGAGGTTTTGCGCTCGACCGCCTCGGACAGGCCCATCACCTGCGGTGCGTCCGTCTGCGCGTCGCCGTCGAACAGCAGGCCGTAGGTGAACCGCTGCCCCGGCTTGCCGCCATGCTGCGCCACGTAGTCCAGCGTCACCAGCCGATCCAGGTGCACGCGCAGCTGCGTGTCCGATAGCCCGAGCACCTGCCGCACCTGCCGGCGCGTGAACGCCAGCGCCGACCGCGCGATGCCGAGCGCGGCGACCTGCTCGCCGACCCACGCATCCAGCGCCGACAGCACGCGCCGCGTCTGCGGCGGCAGCTCGTCGAGACTGCGGCCGAGCACCGCGTGTGCGAGGCGATTCGCCAAGGCAATGTCGGCCGGCGTCACCTCGACGTATTCGACGCTCGCACCGTCGACGTCGACGCGCTGCACTTTGCGCTGATGCTGGTGCAACAGCGCGATCGCATCGATCAGCGCCAGGTACTTCACATGATCGCGACGCAGGCGAACGCGGTCGCTGGCGAAGGTCAGGGATTCGGCATAAGGATTCACGACCGCCAGCGGCCGCAGCAAGGTCTGCGCGGCGCGGTGCGCCGCCAGCACGTGATCCGAACGTACCTTCGCCTGCAAGCCCGCGAGCGTGCGCGCCTGCCGCTGCCGCGCCTGGATCGCCGCCGTCTGCTCGGCCGTCTCGTTGATCGTCAGCACCAAGCAGCGGTTCAACAGCTCTTCGTCGATGTCGATCGCCGTCGTCGTCAGGCACAGCATCACCGGACCGGACACGTGGTATTCCGCCGTGACCAGTTTGCCGGTCTGCGGGTCTTTGCCCGTGCTGGCGATCGTCAGCTCGCCCTGGCTCTGCAACAGCTTCAACGCATACGCGGCCTGCCGAACGCCTTCCTCTTCGGCGATGGCGAGGATCTTGTGCTGGAGGTCGCCTTCGCCGAGGTAGAACAAGCTCTGCCCCGTCATCGCCGAGTAGTGCACGCGCTGGCTCTCCGGCATCAGCGACAACAGCGCATCCATCAGCGTCGATTTGCCCGCCGCCGACGTGCTCTGGATCAACACGGCCAGCGGCTTGTCGAGCAGGCGCGAGGTCATCGCCAGATAGCCGACCAGCGCGTTGTCGCCTTCGCCGACCACGCCGATCGCTTCCACGTCCGTCACGATGCGCGAGGCCAGATTCGGATCGCGCAGCAGCGCCAGACCCGCCGCCTCGTCGGCCTCCGACAGCACCGGCAGTTCGGCCGACCGATCCGGCGCCAGCGCGCCACGGATCGCCGCTTCCTGCAACGGCTCCAAGGCCAGCACCAGCGCCGACAGGTCGCCAGCGATCGTTTCCTCCGCCACGCCCAGTTCCAGCGCGGCACCTTTTGCGAACGCCGCCCGGCTGCGCGCCTGGTACAGGTCCAGCGTGTCCAGATACAACCGATCGCCCAACGACAACGAAGTCACCACCTTCATCGATTCCGCCGACAGGTTGCGACCGAGGCCGCGCACCCGATAGCTGCGCGGACCTCGCGTGACCCGCACGTCGTCCTCGCCGACCACCTCGGCCACGGGAACGGCCGGCGCCGCCAGCGGGGCGGACAGGACCGGATCGGACGACGCGGACGGTGCAAGCAGCGGGCGGATGGGTCGCGGCATGGGCGAGGGTCTCCAAAACGTGTCAAGCGGAACAACTCGCCCGCATACTACTACTATAAGTAGTATTTTCAACCACTCTACGCAACCGGGCTTACGGTATGACCGTCTCCACCACCGACAACCTCCCCGTGGCACTCAGCAAACAGGAACTCGCCTTCTTCGCCCGCCTCGGCGCTCGCATCGCGCAGTTGCGCAAGGAACAGGGCATCACCCAGGTACAGCTCGCCGAGACGCTCGGCGTCTCGCAGCAGACCATCACCGCTTACGAGGTCGGACGCCGGCGCATCCAGGTGTCGGCCTTGCCAGTCATCGCGCAAGCGCTCGGCGTCAGCGTCGAAGCGCTCGTCGCCGAGGCACCCAAGCCCGGCAAGCGCGGGCCGGCGCCCAAGCTGCAACAGCAGCTCGAACAGATCAGCCGGCTACCGCGAGCACAGCAGAAGTTCGTCATGCAGATGCTCGATACCGTCCTGCAGCAGCCCAACGGCTGACGCATCGGCGAGTGCAAAAGCAAAGCCCGGCGCATGGCCGGGCTTTGCTAAGCGAAGCAGCTCATTAGACGTATAGGCTACGACACAGCCGCCCCATTTCCTACCGATCCATATCCAAAAGATCGGAAAATACGCCTGAATCCTTAACATGATACAGCATGTGCTCAATCTCATCCCTGAAATCCGAAATAATTTCGGATGAAATATCGCCTGGCTGATCCCGCATTTTTCGCAATCCATCCACGAGATTTATCAATTTTTCCGCAGACTCGAATATCTCAACAATGGAATAAGCAACCCGATGCGCTCCCGGCTCCCCCTCAAGATCATAAACAGAAAGATCATCACCACATCGGCGGCTTAAAATATCAGCCACCTCCACGACCAATTTTCCATAATTCTTATTCACTAGCATGACTTTATGTGAGACCCGGTAGGAGCAGCACAAGCCTTTTCGAGAGTGCTTCGGATCGCATTAAGTTCCTTTTTGAACCCTGTTATCTCTCTTTCCACAGAACTTGTATATCCGCCGGCTTCTTTTATTGACTGCAATTTTTCCGTGTGTTCAGCGAGGCGGCGCTCAAGTTTTTGCTGTGACTTCAAGAGCGACTTCAATCCATCCTTTTCCAATTGTCGCGCGATCTTCTCCATTGTCTTCGCGCTTGGCTCAAAAGCCTTCGCCGCGACCGATGCCTCTTTAATAATCTTGACCGGCGGTAGCACGGCGGCCAGCTCTAGAGCAGCATCAAACTTGTTCTCCGCTCCTAAATTTGACCAACCTTTGTCATAGGCTTGGCTTACCCCCTCTGCACCGAATACCGTCCACACGGCGTTGGCCATGGCCCAGCCGGCGCAGGAAACAGCCCCACATCCCTGCGCACCAGAATCGATCATCTCTGCTACGGAATCACGTCCATCGGGATCGATGTATCGATAGGGGTTGTTATTGGCATACCAATACCGATTGAAGCTCGCCGCGCCCGCCGCCACCGGATCGGTACTCAGGAACCGCCCCGCCAGCGGATCGTAGTACCGCTGCTGCATGTACGACAGGCCGGTCGCCAGGTCCGTGACATGACCCCGTGTAACCCGGCCCCGGGCCCGTCCCCGTCGTCGCGTACACCGCTCCGTACGGCTCGTGCCGGATCCGTGCCGTCACCACACCGTTCGCATCGGTTTCCGCCACCGGACTACGCAGACCGTCCGTGTGCACGTACGTCATCTCCGGTAGTGATCACGG
>JASLGB010000081.1 GCA_030150315.1 Dokdonella sp.
GGCTGAACCCTGCACGGATCGGCCGCGGCACCTCAGGGCGACGGAGCGGAATCGGCGGTCAATCCGACCAGCCGATCCTGCAACAGCCCGCCGCGCTCCAGCCGCACATAGGCAATGGCGGCCAGGTGCGACTGCACGCGCTTGAGGTCGCGCAGGATGCGCAGGTACACGTCGCCGCCATGCATCACGCCATGGCGCTCGCGCAGATGGCGCTCCGACGCCTCGTTCTCCAGCCGCCACAGCAGGCGCTTCTGCGCGACCAGTGTTTGCGCGGCGCGCACGTCGTCACGCAGGAACACCGCCATCGCCAGATGCAGGGCGTGCATGACATGGCCATGCAGGTGGGCGAGATCCTGGATGTCGTCGGCGGAAAAATCCTGCCCGCGCTCGGCTTTCTTCGCCGCGAACTCCATCAGGTTGTTGGCGGTGATATCGCCGATGTGTTCGAGATTGAGCACGAAGGCGAGAATCTCCTGGCTGCGCGCGCCGTCCTCCTCGTTGAGCATGTCGCCGCCCAGATCGGCCAGATACCTGCGGATCGCTTCGCCGAGGTCGTCGAGCGCCGCGTCGGTGCGGCTGATCGTGGTGGCGCGTGCGCGGTCGTCCTTGCCGAATACATCCACCAGGTCGCGCAGCATGGTCTCGACCATGTCCGCCATGCGCATCGTCTCGCGCGCCGCATTGGACAGCGCGACACCGGGCGAATCGAGCGCCACGTCATCCAGATAGTGCGGCAGCGCCGGATCACCGGCGCGCGGCGCTTCCGGCAGGAAACGCACTAGCAGGCCTGCGAATGCATCCAGCGGCAGGATGAACAGCAAGGCCAGCACGAGGTTGAACGCGGTATGGAAATTGACCGCCAGACGCGCCGGATGGCTGTCGAACGCCTGCAAGCCATCCGCCAGCATCGGCAGGAATGGCAGGCAGGCAAGGCAGCCGCTCAGCCGCACCAGCAGGTTGCCGAGCGGCAGCCGCCGCGCAACCGGCGTCTCGGCATCCAGCAGCGGCGGCAGCGCGCCGCCGACGTTGGCGCCGAGCACCAGCGCCAGCGCCCCCGCGCCGTCAATGGTGCCGCTGCCGGCAAACGAGGCAACCAGCAACACGACCGCCACACTGGAATGGCAAGCCCAGGTCAGCAGCGCCGCCACCAGCGCGGCCAGCACCGGCTCGCCGGCCAGCCCGCGCAGCAGTGCGCGCAAGGCGGCGGCGTTCTCGACCGGCGCCAGTGACTGCATCAGCAGATGCAGCGCCAGCAGCATCAGGCCAAGGCCGATCGCGACGCGACCGAGGTTGGCGTAGCGCAGGTCGTCGCTGCGGCGATAGACGATCACACCGACGAGCATCAGGATCGGCGCGATGGCGGCGATGTCGAAGGTCATCACCTGCACGATCAGCGTCGTGCCGACGTTTGCCCCCAGCATCACCGCCAGCCCCGGCGCGAGCCCCAAGATGCCGTTGGCGGCGAAGGACGAGGCCATCAGGCCGGTGGCCGTACTGCTTTGCAGCAGCGCGGTGAGTCCGACGCCGAACGCGAACGCCGAAAACCGGTTGCCAAGCCAGCGCCCGAGCCAGCGCCGCAAGGCACTGCCGTAACCGCGCAGCACGCCGCGCGTCACCATTTGCGTTCCCCACAGCAGCAGGGCGACGTAGCCTGCGATATCGAGCAGGACAAGGGTTCCATTCATTTGAGTTCTCCTTCACGACCGCAAGGGAGCGGTCGGTTTGCCGTCGTCAGAGCCAGCGTCCGAAACGGCGGATATAGGCGTTCTTCGCGACCTGGGTCAGCGCGCAGTAGCACTGCCAGCGTCAACGCCAGCCACGCGAAATAGGCCGGCGGCGGCGCGACCATGCCGAGCCGTACGCCGTTCGCCGTGAACAGGATCGCGACGCCGTCGGCATTCATGCGACCGAACGAAATTCGGTCGCCACTGGAAAGGGTTCGCCTCAAGACTCGACACGATGCACACGCGAATGCGCTGCCGAGTCCGGGGCTGTCGAGTCCGGGGCTGTCGATGTTTCCGTGCGGCCAGAAGCCTCCGCATGGCGGAGACGGCTCTACCCGGCAACCGGAGGCCTTCGGCCCGATGGAATGCGCACTCCTTCGGGAGTGCGGACACGTTTCAGCGCGATCGACTGGCAACCGCGCGGCAGCGGCGCGACGGCTTGCGCGCCGGGGCCGGTGTCAGTTCGGCGACGTCGGAGGTTCGGCGGACGAGACGTGCAGCGGCACGCGGCACTGGAGGTGGGCCAGCCGCGTGGCAGCGACGGCTTGTCGCGGCGCCGGCACGGTGATTGCGCGCGGACGGCGCGCGGACGCTCGTGGCGCGGACGATGTCTTTCCGCGCGCGAGCAGCACAAGTACGTAAATGAGCTTCATGGCCCATCTCCTTCGACTACACCACGCGGCGAGCCGGGAGCGGGCCGGGACTTCCTAGTCGAGGAAGCCGCGGGCCGATCGTAGATCGCCGCAGGCAGGATTTTCGTTTTGCAACGCCGTCATC
>JASLGB010000109.1 GCA_030150315.1 Dokdonella sp.
CCAAGGGCACCGGCAATGCCAGCGGCGGCTGCGCGCGGAAATCGCGCACATCCAGCGGCGGCAAGCCGCCCGCGCCGTGCAACTGCGTCAGCCAGCCCGGCAGTTCATCCAGACGGCAGCCGAAGGCGGACCATGACGCCAGCCGCACGGTCGCGCGATCGGCCTCGATCATCGCCGTGGCATGTCCGTCGTGCAGCGGCAGCAACAGGGATTCCGGCAGCAGCCGATCGGGCTGGATGCCGACCTCGTCCAGCCGCTGCAACCAGCCGCGCAGCGTCTGCTTCGCGACCACGGCAACGCCGACTTGATCGCGCTCGCCGCGCAGCGCCGCGAAATGCAGATCCTCGACCGGCGCCAGCAGCTGGTCCTCGACCGCATACGGCAAGGCCTGCATCAGCTGCGCGGGAGTGCGCGCACCGAGCGTGACTTCGGTCAGCAGCACGTCCTCGGCCGGTACCAGCGCGACGATCTCGCCGACGCCGGCCAGTACGGACGCCGGTGGCACACCGCGCGTGGAGCGAACGGCCGACGCAGCGCCCTGGCGCAGCCAGCTCAGGCCGCCATCGGAGTCGAGGCGAAGCAGAAGTCGATCGGGCATCGGGGCAACCTGGGTAATCCGCTCGATTGTAAGTCAGCCCTGCGCGAGTTTTGCGCCGCAAACGCGACGCGGCGCACGAAAAAGCCGATGCGAGCGGCGCGGCCTGGCCGGCCTTGATCGGGCGCCGTCAATCGCAGCCTTCGATGGACAGGATCAGGCAGCGCCTTCGGTGCAAACCCCTCAATCGCCCGCCGCGCCGAGCGGCGCCGCCGCCACCAGATCGAGATCGGCGCCGCGGCTGCGCTGGAGCACGCGCACGCCGCCGCGGCCGCGTTCGATCAGGCTGTGGAAGGTGAACGGAAGATCGTCCAGCCGCACTTCGCCGCGCAACAGGAAATACGAGCTGCGCACGTCGACAAGCGTCGCCAGCGGATCGTTCGTCTCCTTGCCGGCCGCCGCAAGAAACTCGCCCGGGCCATTGAAGCGTGCCTGTCCGCCGTTCCACAGGCGCTCGGCTTCGGCCTGCGTCCTGCCGGTCAACGCCATCAGAAAAGGCACGCTGGCGGTATTGACGTTGACCTTCGTGTACGCCGGCAAAGCGCACACCAGCGGCGCCAGCCGCGCATACGCGACACCGTCGATGCCGCGCACGAGGCGCAGTTCCGATTCGTGCACGAACAGGCCGCCGCGCGGGCGGTACGGCACCGGCTGGGCGAGATAGAAGCCGGCTTCGCGCGTGGAGGCGTCGGCGTCCAGCCAGCCCTCGACGGCGGCCCCGATGTCCTTGTTCAGGCCGAGGTTGAGCAGCAGACGATCGAACACGCCACGCCAAAGCGTCCGCTGCGGATTGGATTTGGCGAGATTGTTGAGATTGAAGCAGCCATTGCGGTCGCGCATGGTCGCGGCGATGACACCGCCGGGCACTTCCTGTGGCGGCAGCGGCAACGCCCACGGACTCGCATTGCTGTCTGCGCCTTCGTTGGCGAGTCGGCCGAGGATGCCGATGGCATAGGCGTCCAAACCTTGCGCATAGGCCTCGGCCTGCTGGGCGCGCAGGCTGTTGCGCGTGCGCGCCAGCGCCAGCTCGCCGCGATCGAGCAGCGCGGCGATCAGCACCGTCGCCAGCGCAACCGTGAGCAGCGCAACCAGCAGCGCCACGCCACGCTGACGGCGATGCGACATCACGGTGCTCCCCCCGCTGTCGGCGGCAGTGGCGTCGCCGGCAGCTCGACGAGGCGGCGGATATCACCCAGCCCTTCCGGCGCGAAGCGGAACTCGACCGCTTGCGGCAGCAGGTCGCGCGGTTCGACGCCGACACCGGCGCAAGCGGGCACGGTCGACGGCGGCCAGGTGTCGCGCCACGCGCCGTCGCAGGCGAGGTAGCGCACGCGAAAAGTGCCCGCGCGCTCCAGCAGCAAGGACGACTGCGGCACCGATGCCGGCGCGCGATCCAGCACGGCCCAGCGCGCGCGTCGCAGCTGGTTTCCGTCCAGCGCGTACGACACGCGCTCGAGATGGCTGCGCGCCTCGGCGCGCGGATTGGCATAGCCCAGTCGCGTCCACTCGATCGCGTTGGCCGTCCCGGCCAGCGCCGGCAACTGGCTGCTGCCATTGCCCGCACGCACCGGACGCGACACGGCCTGGCGCAGATCGCGTTCCAGCGACGACACCGCACGCGTGACCGCGGCGAAACGATCCTGCTGCTCCGCCAGAGCGGAGCGCGTGCGCGCGACCTGGGCCAGACCGCCATAGGCCGCCGCGGCGAGCGCGGCGAACACGGCCATTGCGACCAGCAGTTCGATCAGCGAGAACGCGCGGCAGGCACCATTGCCGCGGCGAGACCTGCGCGCACCGGCGCAAGACCGGCGCGCAATCGCTGCGGTGCCCGCATCGGCCGCCGTCATCCTTCCCCCGCGAAACCGCTGAGGGTCGCCGACGGCTGCTGCGCGCGGTCGAGAAACACCTGCACCTCGATGCGGCGCAAGCCAGCCTGCGGCGTCGCCTTGACCTCGCGCGTCCAGCGCCAGTCGCGGCCGCCGAGTTGCGCGTGCCCGTCGCCGCGACCGGTCGGCGGCAGGGCACTGGCGAGCCGCGTTTCCGCCAACACGTTCGCGGCGACCCAGCCGGCCAGCGTGCGTTCGCGCAACGCATCGAACGCGCCGACCTGCACGCCCGCCGTGCGCACCAGTGCCAGCAGCGCCAGCGCGACGACCGCCAGCGCGATCAGCACTTCGAGCAGGGTGAAGCCGCGCGCGCGACGGTTCATGGCGCGGCAACGCGCTCGCTGTCGAGCGTGCCGTCCTCGCGCGCGAGGACGCGCCAGCGTGCGTCCTCGCCCAGCGCCATCGTCAGCACGAACGGCGTCAGTTCACCGGTTGAGAAACACACCACCTGCGGCATCGCGCGCTCGCCCGTTGCAAGCAGCAGAGGCCGCCCTTCGCGCGTGAGATCGAGTCGCAGCGCCTCCGGCCAGCGCCGCGGACGCAGTTCGCCATCGCGAAAACCCTGCCATTGCGTGCCGTCCAATCGCTGGAAACGATAACCCTCGGCATCGATCACCACGCCGAATTCGCGGCCGCCGAGTTCGGCCATCTGGCAGGACTGCGCCAGCAGCGCGCGGAAGCGCTCGGCCTCGTCAGCCAGGCGCCGCTCGGCATTGCCCGACAGCGCCAGCGTCGCGGCGATCGACAGCACCGCAACGATGACCAGCACGACGAGAATCTCGATCAGGGTGAAGCCGCGCGGGATCGCGCGCGGCGCGCGCCGGACAGCATCGGCGCCCGCAAACCGGCGGGAAATCCGCACACCGCCAGCGCACGGCACGAGTGCGGCGGCACGCCGTTGCGCCGAACCGCCACTCACGGCGTCATTCCCAGTTGCCGACGTCCGCTGCCTCGCCATCGCCGCCGACGCGACCATCGGCGCCGAGGCTGTAGACATCGAATTCGCCGTGCTGGCCCGGACGCTCGTACTGGTACGGACGGCCCCATGGATCCTTCGGCAGGCGATCGAGGTACGGGCCTTTCCAGGCCGCCGCTTCGGGCTGCCCGGACGGCTTGGCGACCAGCGCGTCCAGCCCCTGCGCCGTGGCCGGAAAGTTGAAGTTGTCGAGCTTGTACATGTTCAGCGCGGTCACGATGCCGGCAATGTCCTGCTTCGCGCGCACCACACGCGCCTCACCCGGGCGCTCCATCACGCGCGGCACCACGATCGCGGCGAGGATGCCGAGGATCACCACCACGACAAGGATCTCGATCAGGGTGAAGCCGCGCGCACGGCGCGGGTCGGCAAGACGGAACATGCCGGGGGAGGACAGGCGGAAACGGGCTGGGCGCATGGCGAGCTTGTGCGGCGGAGGCAAGGGCCGGGATCATATCAGGGCCATGACATCCCACTCCGCCGACCTTGCCGCACGCGACCTTGCCGTAGTCTGGCACCCGTGCACGCAGATGCACGACCACACCTTCCTGCCGATGCTGCCCATCGCCCGCGCCGAGGGCGCATGGCTGCACGGCCACGACGGGCGACGCTACCTCGACGCGGTCAGCTCGTGGTGGACCTGCCTGCTCGGCCACCGCCATCCGCGCATCGTCGCCGCGCTGAAGGACCAGCTCGACCGGCTCGACCACGTCATGCTGGCCGGCTTCACCCACGAACCGGCGATCGAGCTGGCCGAGGAACTGGTGCGCATCGCACCGAAGCCGGTCGATCCGTCGCGCGCGCTGCGCCGCGTGTTCTACGCCGACAACGGCTCGTCGGCGATCGAGGTCGCGCTGAAACTGTCGTTCCAGTACTGGCTCAACCTCGGCCGCGGCGAGCGCACGCGCTTCATCGCGCTGACCGGCGGCTACCATGGCGAAACGCTGGGTGCGCTGTCGGTCACCGACGTGCCGCTGTACCGCGCGACCTATGCGCCGTTGCTGCTGCAACCGCTGTTCGCGCCCTCGCCCGATGCCTACGAAGCGGAGCCGGGCGAAAGCGCCGCCGCTTGTGCGACGCGCCGGCTCGGCGAAATGCGCGCCCTGCTCGAATGCCACGCGCACGAGGTCTGCGCGGTGATCCTCGAACCGCTGGTGCAATGCGCCGGCGGCATGCGCATGCACGATCCGTCCTACCTGACCGGACTGCGCGCGCTCTGCGACGAGTTCGACGTGCACCTGATCGCCGACGAGATCGCGGTCGGCTTTGGCCGCACCGGCACGCTGTTCGCCTGCGAGCAGGGCGGCATCGCGCCGGACTTCCTGTGCCTGTCGAAAGGTCTCACCGGCGGCACGCTGGCGCTGTCCGCCGTACTGACGACGACCCGCATCTACGACGCGTTCTACGCCGACTACGCCGCCGGCAAGGCCTTCCTGCATTCGCACAGCTACACCGGCAATCCGATCGCCTGCCGCGCGGCGCTGGCAACCTTGTCGGTGCTGCGCGACGAGCCGGTACTCGAACGCAACCGCATGCTGGCCGCGCATCTGGCGTCGCGCCTGGCGCCGCTGGCCGATCATCCGCACGTCGCCGACGTGCGCCAGACCGGCATGATCGCGGCGATCGAGCTGGTGCAGGACAAGCGCACGCGCACGCCCTACCCCGCCGCCGAGCGCCGTGGCCTGCGCGTCTACCGCCACGGCCTGGAACGCGGCGCGGTGCTGCGCCCGCTCGGCAACGTCGTCTACTTCATGCCGCCCTACTGCATCACGCCGGGCGAGATCGACTTCATGGTCGGCGTGGCGACGGAAGGCATCGCGCGCGCGCTGGCCTGAATTCCCGCGCCGTTGCGGCGGCGCTGCGAAGCGCCGGTCGCGCCTGCCCTGATTGCGCGTGCCGTGGGCGAGCCTGCGCACGCCGGCAATCCCGACGTTTCCGCTGCGCCACCGGGCAACCGCGCTGGCGTGTGCGTCGACGCCTGCGCACAATCGCGGTTTTCCCCGCGAGGCGGACTTCCATGCGCATCCCCCGCATCCATGTGACCCAGCCGCTGCAAGCCGGCATCGAGATCGAACTGCCGCTGCAGGCCGGCGAGCACCTCGCGCGCGTGCTGCGGCTGGAACGCGGCCATCCGCTGCGCCTGTTCAATGGCGATGGCCAGGAATACGTCGGCGAACTGGCCTCACTGGCCAAGCGTTCGGTCATCGCGCGCGTGCTGGAAGCCACCGACGCGCCGGATCGGGAAAGCCCGCTGCGCATCACGCTCGGGCAGGGCATCGCGCGCGGCGAGAAGATGGACTGGATCCTGCAGAAGGCGACCGAACTCGGCGTTGCGCGCATCGTGCCGCTGGTTACCCTGCGCACCGAGGTGAAGCTGGATGCCGAGCGCGCCGAGCGGCGCATGGCGCACTGGCAGGCGGTAATCGCCTCGGCCTGCGAGCAATGCGGCCGCAACACGCTGCCGCAACTGGCGGAACCGCAAAAACTCGGCGACTGGGCGGCCGCGCTGGACGAGGCCGCCGGCGTGCGTCTGGCGCTCGATCCGCAGGGCGATCAGCGCCCGCGCGACATGCAGGTCGGCGCGACCGCAACGCTGGTCGTCGGCCCCGAAGGCGGACTGTCGGATCAGGATCTGGCCACGCTGCGCCAGGCCGGCTTTCTCGGCCTGCGCCTCGGCCCGCGCATCCTGCGCACGGAAACCGCCGGCCTCGCGGCGCTGGCGGCCCTGCAGGCGATCCACGGCGACTACTGAGCCGGCTGCCGCCTGCCGATGCGATACACCGCATGCGGCAGGCGGGGCTTGCGTTGAACGTCCGCCCTTCGCCTGACGACGAAGGGCGGACGTGTTGCTTACGGCGTAACGGTCAGGCGCACCGGGATCAGCGTCATCGGCTTGGCCGGATCGTTGCTGGCCACACACAACTGCCCGACGTGCTCACCCACCGCCAGTCCGCTGGCGTCGATCGCCAGCGACACCGCCAGCGATTCCGCCGCGCCGACCGAGCCACTGGCGACAAGCGGCGTCGCCCAGCCCGGCGTGCACTGGCGGTCGGCCATGGCGATCATGGCGCCGCCGGTGTGGCCGTCCCAGCTTTCGCTGATGTTTTCCCAGACCGCATTGGCCGGATCGCCGCCGAACTCCGGGTCGTTGTTGAACGCCTGGCCCATGCCGTTGTTCGGCGCCTCCATCAGGAAGCGGAACCAGATCACGTCGACGCCGTTGACGACATGCGAGTCGAACACCGGATAGGCAACCAGCCAGTACTTGCCCACGCCCAGCTGCAGCGAGGCACCTGCCGCGGCCAGATCGACATCGAGCGCGTTGGCCGACAGATCCACGCCGGGCGCGCCAACCGCACGGTTCAGCGTCCACAGCGGCGCATTGCCGTCGCCGGGACGACCGGCCGGCTTGCCGCCCGCGTCGGCGTAGATCGACCAGGTGACGCTGCTGGCGTACATGTCGACGGTGTCGAGGTAATTGGCAAACAGGAAGCCCGGCACCGACAGCGAACGGAACGTGGTCGGCTGGTCGAGCACGATGTCGTCGCCGACGAACGCGCCCTGGTTGACGTCCGCGTAGATCGAGCTGACGAGGCCGTTGCGCGTGTCCGGCGCCTGGTTCACGACCGGTACCGGCTGCACGCCGGAGAGCAGGTTCCAGGTCAGGCCCGCGTTGCCGAGGTTGCGCACCTCGAACTGCGCGGTGGTCGTGCCACCGGCGGCCACTTCGATGTCGAGGCGGGTCGGTGCCAACTGCAGCTTGAACGGATCGACGAACACCGCCGCCGGCATGTGCAGCGCCTCGCCACCCGCGGGCGTGAGCGAGACATCACCCTGCACGGACTTGCCCTGCTCGAGGCCGTCGACATCCAGCTCGAAGGTCACCTCGCCGCTGGCGCCGGGCGCCAGGGTCAAGGTCGACGGCGTGGCCGAGCCGCTGATGCCCTGCAGCGCGATCGCCCAGCTGCGCGTGGCGGAACCGACGTTGCGGAACGTGCGCACGAAGCGGCAGGTGCCGACGCAGGTGTCGTTGCCGAGGCTGGGCACGTTGAGGTTGGCCGGCTCACCGCCGCGCGACGGATCGGCGCGCAGGTAGCGATAGCTCGACTCGTGCATGACCAGCTCGCTGCCGATCGCCACATCGGCGCGGATGCGTCCCGCGCCGCGCTCCAGCGGCGTCGACGGCGTGCCGTTCGGCTGCGTCGTCAGGCCGCTGTTCTTGGCGGTCAGCATCAGCGCCGACTTGACCTCGGCCGGCGACCAGCCCGGATGCGCCTTGCGAATCAGCGCGGCGGCACCGGCGACATGCGGCGAAGCCATCGACGTGCCGCTGATGACGGCCCAGGAATCGGGCTCGCCCGAGTAGGCGGCAAGGACGTTGGAACCGGGCGCGGCCAGATCCGGCTTCAGCAGCGGCAGGCCACTGGGCCCTCGTGAGCTGAAACGCGCGATCTGGTCGGGCTGCTCGCTGAGCGGCTGCGACGGATAGTCGAGCACGACACCAGCACTGCCCTGCGCGGTATCGAACGCGGCGATCGCCTGACCCGGAGCCTGCTCCAGCGCGGCAACCGGAAT
>JASLGB010000122.1 GCA_030150315.1 Dokdonella sp.
CCTCCGACGGCCTCGGGAACACCGGTATGAGTGATCGTCATCACGCCGTCGTGCAGTTGGTATTCCAGAACGCACAGCACGCCATCGACGGTCGTCTCGAACCGGTCGCGGACCGCGTTGCGGGTGATCACGGGTTCCTGCGTCATCGGGATTTCCTCGGGTTCATGGCCGCAACGCAGCGGCGCGCGGCGGTTTGGGTCCTGGGGATGATGCGCGCGTCGCGGCGATGAGTGAAGCGCGACCGGACGCGGCGCGGACTTCGCCGAGCGGACGAAACGCCGCATCATCGCGTTTCCCCGAAACGAGTGCGGAATCGCCATGGCAAAGACCACTCCCCGCGAGGCAGACCTGTTCCAGCCCGCGGCTGATCGCTCCGTTCCCGTGCGTGTCGGCACCGGCGGGTGGACCTATGCGCCGTGGCGAAACAACTTCTATCCCGCCGGCCTCGTGCAGAAACGCGAGCTGGAATTTGCCAGCCGCGCGCTGACTGCGATCGAGATCAACGGCACCTACTACGGTGCGCAGAAACCGGCCACCTACGCGAAGTGGCGCAGCGAGACACCGGACGGTTTCGTGTTTGCGCTGAAGGCGCCGCGTCATGCGACCGAGCGCCGCGTGCTTGCCGAAGCCGGTGCGTCGATCGACGGTTTCGTGCATGGCGGCCTTGCCGAACTCGGCGACCGGCTCGGCCCGATCAACTGGCAATTCGCGCCGACCCGGGCTTTCGATGCCGACGACTTTGCCGCGTTCCTCGACCGGCTGCCGCGCGAACTCGATGGCCGTGCGCTGCGCCATGTGGTCGAGGTGCGGCATGCCAGCTTCCGCTGTCGTCAGTTCATCGAACTCGCGCGCGAGCGCCGCATCGCCACCGTGTTCACCGACTCGCCAAAATACCCGTCGTTCGCCGATACGACCGGCGACTTCGTCTACGCACGCCTGATGGATTGCGAGCCTCAGGAGCCGGGCGGTTATGCACCGGACGCACTCGATCGATGGGCGGTGCGGGCGAAAACCTGGGCAGACGGCGGCGATCCGGATGATCTTCCGCGCGTGTTGCCGAACCCCCGCCCATCGACGCCGCGCGAGGTGTTCGTGTTTTTCATCAACGGCGCCAAGGAGCGCGCGCCGCACGCCGCGATGGCGCTGATCGAACGCCTGCGCTGACACCGGCGCCGCACTGCACAGGCGCGGCGCGGCGAGGCGACGGCGCGTCGGTTGCGCCATCACGCGCGCCGACGCTGCCACTCCGCATAGGGATTGGCCACGCCACGCGCCGCGCGATGGCGGATCGTCATCGACTGCTGCTCCAAGGGCCGGGCCAGATCGGCGTATACCGCGGCGGTCGAGAGGCCGAACGGTTCGGCGTCTTCGTTCGAGTATGCGAACACGACTTCGCCGATCCCGGCCATGCGCATCGCCGCGAGGCACATCGGGCACGGATGCCCGCTGGCGAAGACCACGCAGTCGGAAAGATCCGCGCTGTCGAGCGCCTGCGACGCCTTGCGCAGCGCGTTGATTTCCGCGTGCGCGGTCGGATCCCGCGTCGCGTGCAGGCGATTGACGCCGGTGGCGACGATGTCGCCGTTGCGCACCACCACCGCGCCGAAGGGGCGCCCGCCCTGCTCCACGTTGGCGAGGGCGAGCGCGATGGCGTGTTCGAGGAATGCGTCGTCGTTGCGCATGGGCTTGCTCCGTGATCGATCCGCGCGCGGGCTCAGACCGGCTGCCGCGGCTGCATCGCCATGCATTCGAGCAGCAGGGCATGCAGCTCCGGGCACGGCGCGTAACTCGCTTCGTCGATGCAGGCAAGCGGAACCGCCGCGAACGAGCTGTTGGTGAAGAAGGCGGCGCGAAAGGCACCGACCTCGGCCAGTTCGACGCGGCGTATCTCCATCGGCACGCCGCGGCGGCGCAGACCGTCCTGCAGCAGTTGCATGGAAATGCCGCGCAGCATCGACGCATCGGGCCAGATCACGCGGTCGCCGTCGAAAAAACCGACGTTCCACACGCTGCCTTCCGACACCGCTCCGTCCGCCGTCGCGAACAAGGCATCGTCGAAACCGTTCTGCTGCGCGAGGCGGCGCTGATGGAACAGGCCGAAGGTGCCGGCGTGCTTGATGTGCGGCGCATCGCGCTGGTAGCGCTGGCTGCGCACGCGCAGCGGCGCCGGATCGAAGTCCCGCGCGGGCGCCGCCGAGACCAGTACGTCCGGCAGCACCGGCCGTGCGGGTCGATCGCGATCGAACGCGCGCGAGAACACGCTGACGCGCAAGGACTGCGCCGGGGCAATGCCGGCGAGACGGCGCATCCAGTCGCGCACCTGCCCGGCATCCAGATCGTGGTCGAACAGTTCGCGCGTCGCCTGGCGCAGGCGGGCGAGATGCAGGTCGAGTCCCTGCACGCCGCCGTCGCGTACCTGCATCGAGGTGAAGTGCCCGTAGTTCTGGACGGCCAGCAGGCGCAGGTCGTCGAATCCGGCCGGCTGGCCGTTGATCTCGATGCGATGACGCTCGGAATCGTTCATGCGTGGATTGTCCCGGCGGCGGTTGCGGCATGGCAATGCATCCGTTCATGCCCAAGCACGATCAACACACACGGCGTTAAGATGCGCGACCGCGCCGGAGGGGAACGGCGGGGCCGCAATCGGCGCGGTGTCGGCAGCCGAAGACATCGACCCCGATCCACGGGATGCGGGCGCGATACACCAACCTGCGCCGTCCGTCTCCCGCAATGCCCCGAGGAAATACCATCGTGCACGCGCTCTCTCCCGCCGCCAAAGCCCAGTGGCAGATTCATTTCTGCGTATTGCTGTGGGGCTTCACCGCGATCCTCGGCAAGCTGATCACGCTCGATGCATTGCCACTGGTGTGGTGGCGCATGCTGCTGGTGGTGGCGGTGCTCGCCTTCGTGCCGCGCGTATGGCGCGGACTGCGCGAAATGCCGCGGCGGCTGATCGCGGCCTATGCCGGCATCGGCGTCCTCGTCGGCCTGCATTGGCTCACGTTCTATGCCGCCATCAAGCTCGCGAATGCCTCGGTGGGTGCGACCTGCATCGCACTCGCCACGCCGTTCACGGCGCTGCTGGAGCCGTGGCTGGCGCGCCGCCCGTTTTCCCGGCACGAATTGGCGCTGGGCCTTGCTGTGCTGCCGGGCGTAGCGCTGGTCGCCGGCGGATTGGACAGCAGCATGCGCCTGGGCTTGCTCGTCGGTACGGTCTCCGCCTTCCTGGTCGCGGTGTTCGGGTCGCTCAACAAGCGCCTGATCGAACACGGCGACGCATTCACGGTCACCGGCATCGAACTCGGTTCCGGCGCTGCAGCGCTGACCGTCCTTGCTCCGGTGCTCGCCTTCGTGCATCCGGCGCTGGGCGGCAATCCGTTCGTGCTGCCGGGTCTGAACGATGGCCTTTGGCTGATCGGACTGGCGCTGGTTTGCACCTTGCTGCCGTTCTCGCTGTATTTGCTCGCCCTGCGCCACATGAGCGCGTTCGCGTCGCAGCTGGCGACCAATCTGGAGCCGGTCTACGCGATCGTGCTGGCGGCGATCCTGCTTGGCGAACAGAAGGAACTGACGCTGACGTTCTATCTCGGCGCGGCGGTGATCATCGGCGTGGTGCTGGTGCATCCGCTGGTTTCGCGCCCGCGACGCATTACCCAGCCGGAATTGATGGCAACGTCGGAAGCGAAGAGCGTCGCCGAGTAGCCTGCGGTCGATTCGCGCCGCGGCCGTTCGTCGTCCATGGGGAAGGCCGTCGCCGACGGCCACGCCGAGAGCCTCCATGTCCTATGTCGACGGGTTCGTCACGCCGGTTTCGAAAGCCAATCTGGCCGCCTACCGCAAGCTGGCGCGACGCGCCGGCAAGATCTGGATCGAACACGGCGCACTCCATTACGTCGAATGCATCGGCGACGATGTGCCGGAGGGCAAAGTCACCTCGTTCCCGAAAGCGGTGAAGCTGAAGGCGGACGAAGTGGTCGTGTTCTCATGGGTTTTCTACAAGTCGCGCGCCGAGCGCAACCGCATCCTGCCCAAGGTGATGGCCGATCCGCGGCTGGACGACATGGCCGACCCGAAGCGCCTGCCGTTCAACGGCAAGCGCATGTTCTGGGGCGGATTCAAGCCGTTCCTGGAGCTTTGACGAACAGCGCGAGGGCCGCGCCGGCCCCGGCATCCGTCGAGCAGGCGCGGGCTGCAAGCTTCCGCTAAGCCACCGCGTGCCGGTCGCCACAGCGTCGGCACGCGGCAACGCGAGCGAAACAGTGCTTGCGGTATCATCGCGCGCTCCTGCCGTACCCGCTCCGAGGTCCGCCGCCATCATGCAAACCGTCGTCCGCTGCTGACCGACGCATCGACGGGCGCCTGCCGCGCCCGCCGGCCCATTCCGCGCATCGCGCGCCCGCCTCGGATTTTCCTCATGCCCTCTTCCGCCTTCCGCGCCGGCAAGGCCGCGATCGCGTTCATTCTCGTCACCGCGATGCTCGACATCGTCGCAATGGGCATCGTCATTCCGGTCCTGCCGCCGCTGATCGAGGAGTTCGCCGGCGATGCCTCGCGCGCCGGGCTCATCAACGGCGTTTTCGTTGCGCTATGGGCCTTCATGCAGTTCATCGCCTCACCCATTATCGGCTCCCTGTCGGACCAGTACGGTCGACGCCCGGTGATCCTGCTGTCGACCGCCGGACTGGCCGCGGACTACGTGCTGATGGCGCTGGCACCCAACCTGTGGTGGCTGGCGGTCGGTCGGATGATTGCCGGCGTCACGTCGGCCAGCTTCACCACGGTGTATGCCTACATGGCCGACATCACCACGCCGGAAAACCGCGCGCGCGGCTACGGCCTGATCGGTGCGGCGTTCAGCGCTGGCTTCGTCGCCGGCCCGCTGCTCGGCGGCGCGCTTGGCGCGTGGTCGCCGCGCGCGCCGTTCTGGACTGCCGCGGCGATGAGCGGCCTGGCCTTCCTGTACGGCGCTTTCATCCTGCCCGAGTCGCTGCCGCCGGAGCGGCGCATGGCGTTTTCCTGGCAGCGCGCGAACCCGGTCGGCGCGCTGC
>JASLGB010000129.1 GCA_030150315.1 Dokdonella sp.
CGAAACGCTCCGCCTCGTCGGCGGCGTAGTGGAACGTGGAGCCGTCGCTGCCGCTCTCGATCGGCGCACCGAGCGCATCGCGCAGGAAGGCGATGTCGCGATACAGCGTCGCGCGCGAACAATGGAGCTCGTCCTTGAGTCGCGCGAACGGAACCGGATAGCGCGCCGACTTCAGCAGGCGATGCAGGGTGAGGATGCGTTCGTAGCGGTCCATGGACGTCTTCTCGGCGCCGTTCTTCGTGTGAAGACGTAGTGTGTCACAGCGCGAGCGCGGGACGGCCGTTCAGACGGCTGCCGCCGGACGACGGGGCGCCGCGACACGGGCCACGCCGGATCGCGGCATTGCGCCCATGTGGCACGGCACGAAACCCCGTGCCCTCCGTCGCCGCGCAGTGCCAACGGCGGAGCAGGCGCCGCGATGCGCCGCCCTCCCCTGCACCGAAAGCATCCGCTACCATGGTTGTCCCGTTGCCGTACGCTCTTCCCCGTCGAACCGTTCCGAACGCCATGCCATACGCGCCATCCAATCTCGACCTGCCGGGGACGCACGCATCGGCGCCGCGTGTCCGCCATCTCCGCGCGCGTCGCGCACAGGCACCGACAGGCAGCCACGCATGACCCACGCCCAGCTCGATCTCAACCAGCCGACCGGCGACGAGGTCAAATCGACGACGTGCTACATGTGCGCCTGCCGTTGCGGCATCCGCGTGCACCTGAAGGACGGCCACGTCCGCTACATCGACGGCAATCCGAAACATCCGGTCAACCGCGGCGTGATCTGTGCGAAAGGCTCGGCCGGAATCCAGCAACACTATTCGCCTTCGCGATTGTCCAAGCCGTTGCTGCGCGTCGGCGAACGCGGCGCGGGCGAATTCCGCGAAATCGAATGGGACGAGGCGCTGGAACTGGCGACCCGCTGGCTCGGCGACATCCGCGCACGCAATCCCGACGAGCTCGCCTTCTTCACCGGCCGTGACCAGTCGCAGGCGCTGACCGGCTGGTGGGCGCAGCATTTCGGCACGATCAACTACGCGGCGCATGGCGGCTTCTGCTCGGTCAACATGGCCGCCGCCGGCCTCTACACGTTCGGCGGCAGCTTCTGGGAATTCGGCGAGCCGGACTGGGCGCAGGCGAAGTATCTGATGCTGTGGGGCGTGGCCGAGGATCACGACTCCAATCCGATAAAGCTCGGACTCGGACAGCTGAAGGCGCGTGGCGCGAAGATCGTTGCGGTCAATCCGGTGCGTACCGGTTATGGAGCGATCGCCGACGAGTGGGTGCCGATCAATCCCGGCACCGACGGCCTGCTGGCCGGCGCGCTGATCCACCAGTTGCTGCACGCCGACCGCATCGATCTGGACTACCTCGTGCGCTACACCAATGCGCACCATCTGGTCATCCGCGATCCCGGCGCCGCCGACGATGGCCTGATCGCGCGCGATGCGCAGGGAAATGCGCTGTGCGCGACAAGGACCGCGGACGGAGCGGCAATCGAGATCCGGCGCGCGGACGCGATCGGCATCGCGCCGCTGGTCGTTGGCGAGGTGAAGCTGGCGGACGGACGCCGTGCGATTCCTTCGTTCCACCTGTTCGCCGAACGCTTCATGGCCGACGACTACGCGCCCGATGCCGTTGCAGCGACCTGCGGCGTGGCCGCCGACACCATCCGCCGCCTTGCGCGCGAGCTGGCCGAGGTCGCGTTCGAGCAGGCGATCACGCTGAAGCAGCGCTGGACCGACGCGTGGGGCCGCGAACACGAGGAGATGACCGGAAGGCCGGTCGCGATGCATGCGATGCGCGGCATCAGCGCCCACGCCAACGGCTTCCATACCTGCCGCACATTGCACCTGCTGCAGATGATTCTCGGCGCGATCGACACGCCGGGCAGCTTCCGCTACCAGCCGCCGTTTCCGAAACAGGCACCGCCACCGAACCGTCCCGGCAAGACGCGCAAGGACAACGGTGCGCTCGATGCCGCCCCGCTCGGCTTCGTTCATGCGCCCGCCGACCTGCTCGTCGATGCGCAGGGGCAGCCGCGCCGCATCGACAAGGCGTTTTCCTGGGAGCACCCGTTTGCCGCGCACGGCATGCTGCAGAACGTGATCGCCAACGCGGTGGCCGGTGATCCGCAACGCATCGACACGCTGTTCCTGTTCATGGCCAACATGGGCTGGAATTCGGCGATGAACACGACCGCGACGCGCGAGATGCTGTGCGCGCGCGACGCGGACGGCGACTACGCGATCGCGCACATCATCTACGCCGACGCCTACGATTCGGAAACCGTCGCCTTCGCGGATCTGGTGTTGCCGGACACGACCTATCTGGAGCGCCACGACTGCATCAGCCTGCTCGACCGGCCGATTTCCGATGCCGACGGCGCCAGCGACGCGATCCGTCGTCCGGTGGTCGCGCCCGATCGCGACGTGCGTCCGTTCCAGGACGTGCTGCTCGATCTGGGCACGCGCCTGAAGCTGCCCGGCATGATCAACGACGACGGCACCGCGAAGTACCCGCGCGGCTATGTGCAGTACATGGTCGAGCACGAACGCGCGCCCGGCGTTGGCCTGCTCGCCGGCTGGCGCGGCACGGACGGCACCAAGGCCGCCATCGGCGCGCCGAATCCGCAGCAGATCGAGCGCTACCTGGAAAACGACTGCCACTGGCATCAGGCCGTGCCCGACGCAGGGCGCTACTTCAAGATGGCCAATCGCGACTACCTGAACTGGGCCAAGTCGCTCGGCTTCGTCGGCTCGACCGATGCCATCGTGTTGCAGCTGTACTGCGAGACGCTGCAGCGCTTCCGGCTCGCCGCGCAGGGCCACGGCCCGATGCAGCCGCCGCAGAAGGATCGCGCCCGCGTTGTGCGGTATTTCGATCCGCTGCCGTTCTGGTACGAGACGCTCGACGAAGACAGGGCCGCTGTCGGCACGCGTGCGCAGCCGGCCTTTCCGCTGCATGCGATCACGCAGCGGCCGATGTTCATGTACCACGCATGGGGTTCGCAGAATGCGTGGCTGCGCCAGATCGCAACGCGCAATTATCTGTACCTGCACCCGCGCACGGCCGCCGAACACGGCGTCGCCGACGGCGACTGGATCTGGCTGGCGGCGCCGCGCGGGCGCATCCGCGTGCAGGCCCGGCATCACGCCAGCACCGCACCGGGCACGGTGTGGACCTGGAACGCGATCGGCAAGCGCAAGGGCGCGTGGAAGCTCGCCGCGAATGCGCCCGAGTTCCGCGACGGCTTCCTGCTCAACCACCTGATCGGCGAATCGCTCGATGACGGCAGCTATGCCAACGCCGATCCGATGACCGGTCAGGCGGCGTGGTTCGACCTGCGCGCGCGCATCGAGCGCGACCCGAATCCAACCCTTCCCGGACACCGCATCGAACTGCAGGGAGAGCCCTTTTGACTGCACAGGCATGGATGACGCTGGCGATCGTGCTCGGGGCCATCGCCCTGTTCGCCAGCGAGCGCATACGCATCGACATCATCGCGCTCGGCGTGCTCGTGCTGCTGGCCGCGCTCGGGCTGGTGACACCGGCCCAGGCGCTGGCCGGTTTCAGCAACGAGGCGACCGTGACGGTCGCGGCGATGTTCGCGCTCAGCCTCGGCATCGAGCGCTCCGGCGCACTCGAGCCGCTGGCGCGCGCGCTCTCTCGCATCCGCCAGCCGTGGCTGCTGACGCTGGCGCTGATGCTGGCGATCGCCCCGATGGGCGCCTTCGTCAAGAACATCGCCCTTGTCGCCACCTTTCTGCCGCTGGCGATGCGTGTCTGCGACCGCAGCGGCACCTCGCCCGCGCGCGTGCTGCTGCCTATGGCCTACGCGGCGCAGATGGGCGGCGTCTGCACCCTGATCGGCACCTCGTCCAACCTGCTCGCCGACAGCCTGGCGCAGAAGCACGGTCTGGCGCCGTTCGGCGTATTCGAGTTCACCCCGCTCGGCGCGATCCTTGCCGTGGTCGGCATCAGCTATCTGATGCTGGTCGGACGCTGGCTGCTGCCGAGCGAAATCCATCCGCACATCACGGTCGACAGCGACATCGGCAAATACGTGACCGAGCTGCGCGTGAAGGCCGGATCGCCGCTGATCGGCCAAAGCATCGCCGGCGCCAAACTCGGCGAGACCTATGGCGTGTATCCGCTGGAACTGCTGCGCGGCGAAACGCGCCTGTGGTCGCCGCGCTCGCAGCAGCTGGAAGCCGGCGACGTGCTGCTGGTGCGCGGCGACTGGGACAAGATCGAAGACCTGCGCAAGCGCGCCGAGCTGGAGCTGCACACGGAAACCCCGCAGGAGCGCGACCGCAGCAAGGCGCGCGTGCTGGTGGAGCTGCTGCTGCGCCCGGACAGCACGGTCGAGGGCAGCACGCTGGACGAGGTGGATTTCCAGCACAACCACGGCGCGATCGCGATCGCGCTGCAGCGCCGCGGCCACGTCGTGCGCGAAAAATTGCGCGACACGCGGCTCGCCGCCGGCGACGTGCTGCTGATGCTGGCCGACGAAGCCGCGCTCACCGCGCTGCGCGGCGACGAGCGCTTCGTGGTCCTGAGCGAACGCGAGGACATGCGCCATACGCCGCGCCGCGCGCTGGCGGCCATCGCGATCATGGCCAGCGTCATCCTCTGTTCCGGCCTGCACCTGCTGCCGATTCCGGTGGCCGCGATCGCCGGCGCGGTGGCGATGGCCGCCGCCGGCTGCTTCGGCCGCAAGGATCTCTACGAAGGCATGGACTGGAAGATCATCGTGGTGCTGGCGGCGATCCTGCCGCTCGGCAGCGCGATCGAGAACAGTGGCCTGTCGCAGGCCGTGGTCGACCTCGGCATGGGCATGCTCGGCTCGCACGGCCCGCTCGCCGCGCTCCTGCTCGTCTACCTGATGACCGCCACACTGACCGAGCTGATGGGCCACAACCCGTCGGTGGTGCTGATGGCCGGCATCGCGATCACGATCGCGCACTCCGTCGGCGCCGACCCGCGGCCGTTCGTCGTCGCCGTCGCGTTCGCCGCGGCCACCTCGTTCGCCACGCCGGTCGGCTACCCCACCAACACGATGGTCTACTATGCCGGTGGCTACCGCTTCACCGATTTCATGAAGGTGGGCATTCCGCTGATCGCGATCTTCTGCGCGCTGTCGATGGTGCTGATCCCGTATTTCTGGCCACTGACCTCATGACCGACCTGCCGCCGCCCGCCGCGAAGAAACTCGGCCTCGTCATCGACCTCGACACCTGCGTCGGCTGCCATGCCTGCGCGGTGGCCTGCAAGGAATGGAACGACGGCGGCCAGTTCGGCCCCCTGCCCGATGCCGACGCTCGCGGTGCCAGGCCCGATGGCGTGTGGTTCAACCGCGTGCACAGCTATGCCGTCGAGCAGGCGGCGCCGCACTCGGCGAACGAACTCACGGTGCATTTCCCGCGCTCGTGCCTGCATTGCGAGACACCCGCCTGTGTCACCGTGTGCCCGACCGGCGCCAGCTACAAGCGCGGCGAGGACGGCATCGTGCTGGTCGACGAGGACAAGTGCATCGGCTGCCAGCTCTGCGCTTGGGCCTGCCCCTACGGCGCGCGCGAGATCAGCGCCAGCAAGGGCACTATGCAGAAATGCACGCTGTGCGTGGACCGCATCTACAACGAAACGCTCGAAGAAGAAGACCGCCAACCCGCCTGCGTGAAGGCCTGCCCGACGCGCGCGCGCCATTTCGGCGACCTCGGCGACGCCGGGTCGGCGGTATCGAAACTGGTAGCCGAGCGCGATGGCTACGCGCTGATGCCCGAATTCGGCTATCAGCCGGTCAACCGTTACCTGCCGCCACGGCCGCGCCGCGACGGCGCGCAGGCGGCCGCTGCCACTCGCCGCGAGGAAACGCTGGACCGGGAAAAACTCCCCGGCGTGCTGCGCTGGCTCGACCGCGCGCTGTCGCGCTGAGGAACGCCCGACCATGCGGCCGACGTTTTCCATCCTTTGCTTCACGGTGCTTTCCGGCATCGGCTACGGTGCATGGTTCCTGTACGGCCTGTTCTGGGCCAGCGGCCTCGACTGCGCCGGCGCAACGGATGCCGCGCCGCCCGCCGCGTGCGGCGAACCGTTCGCCACCACCGCCGGCTTCGTGCTCGCCTTCGTTCTGGTCGCCGCGGGCCTGTTCGCCTCGCTCGGCCATCTCGGCAAGCCCTTGCGCGCCTGGCGTGCGCTGACGCAGTGGCGCAGCTCCTGGCTTTCGCGCGAAGGCGTTGCTGCCCTGCTGAGCTTCATTCCGGCCGCTCTGCTGCTGTTGTCCCTGCTCAGCTCGCAGCGGAGTGAATTCGCGGGGCTGGCTTCGATGCAGCGCCCGCTCGGCCTGCTGCTGGCCGCGGGCGCGCTGGCGACCGTGTTCTGTACCGCCAACATCTACGCCAGCCTGAAGACGATCCGTGCCTGGCACGATCGCCACGTCACTCCGGCCTATCTCGTGCTCGGCCTTCAGGGCGGCGCGCTGCTGGCCTGGGCATGCTCGACATGGAGCACACCGGCCGCATCCTCCGGCATTTCACCGCTGGCCGTGCTGGTGCTGGCCGGTGCCGGCATCGGTGCCTGGATCAAGCACCGCTACTGGCGCTCGATCGACGCCCTTCCCACGGTCACGACCGGTTATGCCATCGGCCTCGAATCGCTCGGCAACGTGCGCCCGCTGGAGGCGCCGCACACGGAAGAAAACTATCTCACCCATGAAATGGGCTTCGTGCTCGCGCGCAAGCACGCCGCCAAGCTGCGCCGCATCGCCCTCGTTGCGGCCTTTCTGGTTCCGGCACTGCTCGCCGGACTCGCGCTGGCAGTGCCGGCGCTGAACGTGCCGGCAAGCGGGCTCGCGCTGGCCAGCGGCATCCTCGGCCTGTTCGTCGAACGCTGGCTTTTCTTCGCCGAAGCGCGCCACGCCGTGATGGCCTACTACGGCCGCTGAGACCTTGCGCCACGCTTGTTTACGCCGCGGTTCACGCGCGATTTAGGCCGGATTCTTACCATCGCCTGCCTGCCGCAGCTTGCGGTTTTTTTTTGGATGCGCCGCGCGCCGAATCCCTTGTCCGCTCGCCGCGTCCACGCCTGTCACCGATTCCCAAGGAGATAAGAAAATGAACAAGCATCTGCTCCCGCTCGCCCTGCTCGTCGCGCTGCCGCTCGGCGCCCTTGCCGCCGACAACGGCGAATGGTCCGGCTCCGGCGAAGTCGGCTTCGCCGCCGCGCGCGGCAACGCCAAGTCCGAGAACCTGAACGCCAAGCTGCAGTTCGCCAAGGAAGACGACCAGTGGAAGCACAACTTCTACCTGACCGCGCTACGCGCCAAGGGCGAAGTGAAAGCGCCGCGCGTCGACCAGAACGGCGTGGTCATCCTCGATCCGGCCGGCCACATCATCTACGACAAGGCCTATGAGCTGAACGCCAACCGCTACGAAGTCGGCGCATCGAGCGGCTACAAGCTCGACGAGCGCAGCTACATCGTTGGCGCGGCGCGTTACGAGAACGACGATTTCTCGCCGTTCGACTATCAGGCCATCGTTTCCATCGGCTACGGCTACACGCTGCTGAAGAACGCCAGCAACGAGCTGTCGTTTGAAGTCGGCCCGGGCTACAAGCGCTACAAGCCGATCGACACGCGTACGTCGGAAGGCGAAGTCGTCGCCCGCGGCCTGGTCGCGTACAAGCACAACTTCACCGACACGACTTCTTTCGTGAACACGCTGCTGGTGGAAGCGGGCAGCGACAACACGTTCGTGCAGAACGATGCCGGCCTGCAGGTGGACATCAACAAGAAGCTGGCGCTGAAGGTGGGCTACCAGATCCGTCGCAACACGGACGTTGCTCCGGGCACCAAGAAGACCGATCAGCTGATGACGACCAACCTCGTCTACAACTTCTGATCAAGCCATCGAACGCGCCGCCCCGCTGGCCGGGGCGGCGCGTTTTTTTTGTGCGTTTCTCGTGCGCGCCTTGTGCAGCGCGCCTTGTCAGTCGGCGCGGGAAGAGCGCCCGAGGATCTCGTCCGCGCCCTGCTCGCGCAGCATCTCTGCAACGTGCTCGCCGAGCGCCACCGGGTCGTCGGCACGGCCTTGCGCCTGCGCACGGATCAGGCGTCCGCTGACGGCATCGCCGACCAGTCCCCACAGCATCAGTCCGGTTTCCGTTTCCACGCAATGGCCGGCAATCGGCACGCTGCAGTTGCCGTGCAGGCGCAGGTTCATCGCGCGCTCGGCCGCGGTGCAGCGATGCGTCGATGGGTCGTCCAGCACGCGCACCAGGTCGATCACGTCGGCATCGCCTTCGCGGCACTCGATCGCGATCGCGCCCTGCGCCACGGCCGGCAGCCACGCCGCCGGCGCGAGCCGCTCGCGCATGCGCTGCGACAGTCCGAGCCGCTCGATGCCTGCGCAGGCGAGGATGATCGCGGCGTAGTCGCCGGCGTCCAGCTTGGCCAGACGCGAGTTCACGTTGCCGCGCAGATCCACCAGTTGCAGGTCCGGCCGCAGTGCACGCAGTTGCGCCTGACGCCGCAACGACGAGGTGCCCACGCGCGCACCCGGTGGCAGATCGGCCAGATGCGCGTGCTCGTTGCTGATGAACGCATCCGCGGCATCGGCGCGCTCCAGCACCGCGCCAGTGACGAAGCCCGGCTCCAGCGCCATCGGCACGTCCTTGTAGGAGTGCACCGCGATGTCGGCCCGGTGTTCGAGCATCGCGACTTCCAGCTCCTTGAGGAACAGACCTTTGCCGCCGATCGCGGACAGCGGCCGGTCGATGATCTGGTCGCCGCGCGTGGTCATCGGCACCAGCTCGACAGCAAGATCGGCGTGGTGCGCCCGCAGCCGCGCGGCGACGTGTTCGGCCTGCCACAGGGCGAGCGCACTCTGGCGCGTGGCGATGCGCAGCGTGCCGCGGCTCACAGCGCTTTCACCAGCTTGCGCAGCGACGGCAGATTGCGCCGACTGACTTCCAGCGTGGTCGGCTTGCCGTTGAGGCTGGCGAACAGGCGCCCGTCCGGCGCACGCACGAGGCCGCCGAGACGGGACTGCGCAACCAGACAGTTGCGATGGATACGCACGAACACGTCGGCGAATTCCTGTTCCAGCGATTTGAGGGATTCCTCGATCAAGACTTCACCCTTGGCGTGATGGACGAGAACGTATTTGTCCTCGGCCAGCAGGTAATCGATTTCAGACACCGGCCCCAGCAAGAGG
>JASLGB010000171.1 GCA_030150315.1 Dokdonella sp.
TCGCTGTGCGCGCGCATGCCGGGGCTGGGATAGACGCCCAAGTGCGAATGGACATCGATCAGGCCCGGCGTCAGCCACTTGCCCGCGCCGTCCACGCGCTGCGCATCAGCCGGCGCGGTCAGCCCGCTGCCGACTGCGGCAACCTTGCCGTCCTGCAGCAGCACGTCGGTGTTTTCCAGCCGCCGCCCGTCGCCGGTCAGCACGGTCGCGCCCGTGACCAGAACCGCCGGCGCGGCGATGCGCTGGTAGGTGCTGGCGAACGCCGCGTCGGCATCGGCACGCGCGGAATGGGCCGCCGCGACGTCGGCGGGAGAGGGCGCATCGGCACGCGTGCCACCGCCGTGCGCACAGCCGGCCAGCAGCACCGCGGCGAGCGCGGCAGACAGGGGTTTGAGCATCGGACAACCTCCCAAGTGGAACGCCGAAGGTAGCCGCTGCGCGTCATGCGGCCAACGTGTCGTCGGTCATGGTCGGCCGGAGGGATGGAGAATCAGCCGTCTGCGGCTGCGCGAACGGCGCACCGCGCGTGGCGGCGATCTGCCAATGGGCCGCGGAGCGAATCGCTCGGTATGTCCGCGCGAACGCACGAGAGAACCGCATGCCAGGGTGCATCGGCGATCGAGTCGCCAGCTGCTGGAGCCGCGGCTGGCCGGGCTGCCGTGGAAACGGAAGAATCCGATTCGGACAGGAAGGTCGCGGAGCCTTGCCCTTGACGGCTATCCCTGCGCGGCGACCGTCGAGCGTTCTCAGGGAAGCGGCCCGATCCTTGCCAGCCACGACCGCGTTCCGCGCGCGGCAGACACGACGGATTCGATCCCGACGACAACGAACAGCAGGCTGACGAGAAGCCCTGCCAACCCCTGCGGAACCGCGAAGAACGCATACGCGCCGATTCCGACCAGCAGCAGCCCCATCGCCAGGCTGAAGATCCGAAACCCCGGTTTTGCGAAATACCTCTGGTCGTTCATGACCTATGCCTGAGCTGATCGGCGCGCGGGATGTGCGTTTGCCTGGCGTGATTGATATGCCACGTCATAGTTATGCCACGGCGCAACGGGCTTGGCGCGCAAGCGGGGACAACCGCTCGATCGGCCCGCGCATGTGTGGCCCGAGCGCAGCAGCAAAACAAGGCGCCAGCCACGCTTTCCCGCGCCGAAAAAAAATCAGGCGGAATCGGACGGCAGGGACGCGACTTCCAGTGATCGCAGCAGCACGCCGGCCTGGGTGCGGTTGCGCACGCCGAGGCGTTCGAAGATGGCGGGGAGGTGGGCTTTCACGGTGCGTTCCTGCACGTCGAGGCGGTCGGCGATCTGCTTGTTGAGCAGGCCGTCGGCGACCAGCGCGAGGACGCGCATCTGTTGCGGGCTGAGGGCGGCGAGGCGGGCGGCGAGGGCGCGGTCGTCGTCTTGCGCGGGGGTGTCGGCGACGGTGCCGCGCAGGGCCGGTGGCAGCCAGGTTTGCGCGGACAGCACGGCGCGCAGCGCCTCGCAGAGTTCGTCGAGGCCGGCGCGCTTGGAGATGAAGCCGGCGGCGCCGTAGGCGAGGGCGCGGCGGATGGTGGCGGGGTCGTCGTCCGCGGAAATCATCGCGACCGCCACGGCGGGGTGTTCGCCGCGCAGCGTGGCCAGTCCCATCAGGCCGTGGCTGCCGGGCATGTGCAGGTCGAGCAGGACGAGGTCGAGGTTCGGATGCGCGGCCAGCGCGCTGCGCGCTTCGTCGAAGGTGCCGGCTTCAAGGATGTGCGCCTCGGGCGCGACCGTGCGCACGGCCTGCGCAAGCGCCAGGCGGAACAGCGGATGGTCGTCGGCGAGCAGGAGCTGCATCGCGCCACTTTAGCAGTCCGCCGTGCGGGTTCCGGTCAGCGCGGGTGCCAGTGGCCGTCGTCGCCGCGCTGGTATTTTTCCTTCACCGCGGCCCAGGCCACCTTGTGCGCGACTTCCTCGCGCGACTCGTCGCCGCGTCGATTGCTGGCGTCGGCGTATTCGTCCCAGGCGTGGTTGAACGCGGCGCGGTAGATGTCCTGCGCGTGCTTGGGCACATGCGCGCGCAGGGCTTCGGGCAGGTCTTCGTTGCGGGCCTAAGGCATGTCAGCCGCTCCGTTGCGAATGGGCAGCCATTCTGGCCCCGCGCGCATGAACAGGCCGCGGGTGCGCATTGGACGGAGGTACGATGACGCGGCCGCGGCGGACGCGATAGGCTGGGCTGATGCGCCGATTCCTTCTGCTTCCGCTCCTTGTTTCGCTCGCGGCCTGCGCGCCGCGACTTGCCCATCACGGCTCCGCGATGACCCGACTGCCGCTTTCCAGCGAGGTGCGCGAAACCGCGCACCGCCACGCCGACGACCTGCTCAGTGCCGGGCTTGGCCTCGACGGCCTGCGTGCCAAGGCGCCGCCGTTTGCCGATGCGGTGGCGCCGACCGCGCCGGAATTGCGGCGCCGCGCGATCCACGCCAACTGGAACGGCATCGCCGATCTCGGCCCACTCGGTGGCTACGGCGCGCTGTACGGCGCGGTGCCGTCGGTGCCGGGGCGCGAATACCAGGCCTTCGCCACCTTGCCCGGCGCGCGCGCCTCGTTCCGCGTTCTGGCGCAGATCCCCGATGCATTCGACGCCACTGCGCGCTGCCTGCTGGTGGCGCCGGCGTCCGGTTCGCGCGGCGTGCATGGCGCGATCTCGCTGGCCGGCGCGTGGGGGCTGCCGCGCGGCTGCGCGGTGGCCTATACCGACAAGGGCAACGGCACGGATTATTTCGACCTCGACGCCGGGCAGGGCGTCGCCGAGGATGGCACCGTGGCGCCGGCCGACGCGGCGCTCGCGTTCAAGCCGGAGCCCGCAACCGGCAGCGGCATCGCCTACAAGCACGCGCATTCGCAGGACAATCCGGAGGCCGACTGGGGCCGCCTGCTTTACGTGGCGGCCC
>JASLGB010000299.1 GCA_030150315.1 Dokdonella sp.
CGGCGCGCTGCCGGGTATCGCCGTGGCTCGACGGCGCGCCGCGGCGAGGCGATGAGGCATGTCGCCATGCCGTTCCGGCATGGCCGGGAAACATCGCGCCAACATCTTCACTGGCAGACTTTCCGCCTCCACTCTTCGCAAGGAGAAAAGGCCATGCGACGCTCCCTCTCCGCCGCGCTCGCCGCAGCACTGCTCAGCCTCGCTACCCTGGTGCACGCCGACACCCGCCTGCTCAACGTGTCCTACGACCCGACGCGCGAGCTTTACCGCGATTTCAACAACGCCTTTGCCGCCGAGTGGAAGAAGGAAACCGGTGACACGGTGACGATCCGGCAGTCGCACGCCGGCTCCGGCAAGCAAAGCCGCAGCGTCATCGACGGGCTGGAGGCCGATGTCGTCACGCTCGCGCTGGCCGGCGACATCGACGCCCTGCACGAGCACGGCAATCTCGTCCCCGCCGACTGGCAGAAGCGCCTTCCGCACAACAGTGCGCCGTACACCTCGACCGTCGTCTTCCTCGTGCGCAAGGGCAATCCGAAGGGCATCAAGGACTGGGACGACCTGGTCAAACCCGGCATCGGCGTCATCACGCCGAATCCGAAAACCAGCGGTGGTGCGCGCTGGAACTACCTCGCCGCATGGGGCTATGCCTCCAGAAAATACGGCGAGGAGAACGCCCAGGCCTTCGTCGCCAAGCTGATGAAGAACGTGCCCGTGCTCGACACCGGCGCACGCGGCGCGACCACCACCTTCGTCGAGCGCGGCCAAGGCGATGTTTTGCTGGCGTGGGAGAACGAAGCCCTGCTCGCCCTGGAGGAGGGCGGCAAGGAGCGCTTCGAGATCGTTGCGCCGTCGATCAGCATCCTTGCCGAGCCGCCGGTTTCGGTGGTCGATTCAGTCGTGGACAAGCGCGGCACACGCAAGGTCGCCGAGGCCTATCTGAACTACCTGTACTCGACCGTTGGGCAGGAAATCGCAGCCCAGCACCACTACCGGCCGCGTGACGCGGCGGTCGCGGCGAAGTACGCGGCGCAGTTTCCGTCGCTGCCGATGTTCACCGTCGACGAGGCATTCGGTGGCTGGCAGAACGCGCAGAAGACGCATTTCGCCGACGGCGCACTCTTCGATCGCCTGTATTCGCTGTCGCGCTGACCCGACCACGCCCACGCGGGCGTGACGCCACCGGCTCCGCGCGATCGGCAGGCGCCACGCAGCGACCGCGGCGCACGTCTGCCGCTCAGCAACGGCCTTTCGATCGCCCGCGCGCCAGCGGCCTGCCACCGGAATTCCCATGTCCGCCATCGTCAAACGCCAACGCCACGCCCTGCCCGGCTTCGGACTCAGCTTCGGCGTCTGCGCGAGCTATCTGTTCCTGATCGTGCTGGTGCCGCTCGCGGCGCTGGCGCTGAAGGCCGCCTCGATCGGCCCGGCGCAGTTCTGGGAAGCGGTCAGTTCGCCGCGCGCCCTCGCCTCGTACCGCGTCACGTTCGGCTGCGCCGCGCTGGCTGGGCTGATCAACCTCGTGTTCGGCCCGCTGCTCGCGTTCGTGCTGGTGCGCTACCGCTTTCCCGGCCGCGCCCTCGTCGATGCGCTGGTCGACCTGCCGTTCGCGCTGCCCACCGCCGTCGCCGGCATCACCCTGACCGCGCTGTATGCGCCGAACGGGCCGCTCGGCAGTTGGCTCGACCGCATCGGCTGGAAGATTGCCTACGCGCCGGCCGGCATCACCGTCGCGCTGGTGTTCGTCAGCCTGCCGTTTCTCGTGCGCAGCGTGCAGCCGGTGCTGGAGCAGCTGGAACCGGACATCGAGGAAGCCGCCGCGACGCTCGGTGCCAGCCGCGTGACCACGCTGGCGCGCGTGGTGCTGCCGGCCCTTTGGCCGGCCATCCTCGCCGGCTTCGCGCTGGCGTTCGCGCGCGCGATCGGCGAGTACGGCTCGGTCATCTTCATCGCCGGCAACATGCCGATGGTGTCGGAAATCGCGCCGTTCCTGATCATGTCCAAGCTCGACCAGTTCGACTACGGCGGCGCCACCGCGATCGCAGTCGTGCTGCTGCTGGCCTCGTTCGCGGCGCTGGTCGCGATCAACCTGCTGCAGTTGTGGACCGTGCGTCGCCGCGCGGTGCAGGCCTGAGGCGCGCCATGGATCCACGCCTCGAACCGCGCCAGTCCACTGCCTTGCGCGATCCGAGCTGGCTGCGCCGCGGCCTGCTCGCGATCGCGCTCGGCTTCGTGCTGCTGTTTCTCGTTCTGCCGCTGGTTGCGGTGTTCGGCTATGCATTCGAGAAGGGCTGGCAAACCTGGCTCGCCGCGGTCGTGGACGAGGAAGCCCTCGCGGCGATCCGCCTGACCCTGCTGGTCGCCGCGATCGCAGTGCCGCTGAACACCGTGTTCGGCGTGGCCGCGGCATGGCTGCTCACACGCTACGCCTTCCGCGGCAAGGGACTGCTGCTCAGCCTCATCGATCTGCCCTTCGCGGTGTCGCCGGTGGTCGCCGGCCTCGTGTTCGTGCTGCTGTTCGGACGCCAGGGCTGGCTTGGCCCGTGGCTTGCCGCACACGACATCAAGATCATCTTCGCCGTGCCCGGCATCGTGCTGGCCACGACCTTCGTCACCTTTCCGTTCGTCGCGCGCGAACTGATTCCGCTGATGCAGGCGCAAGGCGCCGACGAGGAGCGCGCGGCGATCACGCTCGGCGCGTCGGGCTGGTCGATGTTCCGCCGCGTGACGCTGCCGAAGATCGGCTGGGGCCTGCTATACGGCGTGATCCTGTGCAATGCGCGCGCGATCGGCGAGTTCGGCGCGGTATCGGTCGTCTCGGGACACATCCGCGGCCTGACAAACACGATGCCGCTGCACGTGGAAGTGCTCTACAACGAATACCAGCGCACTGCCGCGTTCGCGGTGGCCTCGCTGCTGGCCCTGTTCGCGCTGCTGACGCTGGCGCTGAAGCAGTTCATCGGCTGGCGCGTGCGTCGCGCCGCCCTCGCGGAGTCGCAGGCATGAGCATCGACGTCACCGGCATCCAT
>JASLGB010000356.1 GCA_030150315.1 Dokdonella sp.
TCGGGCATGTTGAAGACGAGGATGCCGCCGCTGTTGCCGGTGGTGGTGTTTTCGTAGACGTCGGCGCGGATGGAGTTTTCGATCTCGATGCCGGCGACGTTTTTCTCGGCGCGGTTGCGGCGCACAATGATGTCTTGCGACTGGCCGACATAGATGCCGGCATCGCGCGCGCCGATCGACGACGAGCCCTCGATCAGCACGTTGCGGCACTTGACCGGATAGATGCCGTAGGCGCCGTTGTTCTTCGAGGGGCCGGCAGTCCACTCCACGCGCACGTTGCGGATGGTGATGTTCTCGCCGTCGTTGATCTTGAGTCCGTCGCCCTTGGTGTCTGCGATGGCGAGGTTCTCGATGGTGAAGTCGCTGGCGTAGACGAGGATGCCTTCCGGCCCGGAAACCTGGTTCTTGAACGACAGCACGCTCTTGTCGGCGCCGGCACCGCGGATGGTGACGCCGTTGGCGCGCAGGGTCAGCACGCGCTGCAGGGAATGCGTGCCCGGCGGAATTTCGATGACATCGCCGGGTTTGGCATCGAGGAACTGCTCCTGCAGCTGCTTCTCGAATGCGGCCTGCGCATCGGTCGGCGGAGGCGGAGTCTTGTCGCAGGCGGCGACGACGGCGCACAAGGCGAGGATGGCAGTTTTGCGCATGGCGGCTTCCTGTACGGGACAAGACGCCAATGTGGCGGGTACGGCCTGGAGCGGGCAGGGGTTCAAGCGCGGCCCGAGGGGGGCAAATCGGCCAATGTGGACAGTTTGTCGCAGGTCGCCGTGACGCGACGGCGCCGCGGCTCACGCTTCTCCGCGCGCTGCCGTCGGGGCCATGCCGGTCCAGCGCTTGAATGCGCGCCGGAATTCGCGGGCGTCCGAATAGCCCACTTCGCTGGCGATCGCGGCGATGTCCAGCGCGCCGGCGCTGAGCAGTTCGAGCGCGCGTTCGGAGCGCAGTTGCTCGCGGATTGCGCGCCAGTTGCGTCCCGACTGCGCCAACTGGCGGCGCAGGCTGCGCTCGGACAGGTTCAGCGCGCGCGCCACCTCGCCCAGCACAGGCGGATCGTCCAACTGCCGGCGCAGGATGCGCTCGACCGAGGCCAACACTTCGCTCTGGCGGCGGATGTTGGCGGCCATTTCGCGGCAGATCGCCAGCGCCTGCTGCGCGCTGACCGGGTGGTGTGTCGGCAATCGCCGCTCCAGCCAGCGCGCGTCCACCACCATGCGGTTGCGCGGTGCGCCGAATTCCACGCGGCAGCCGAACAGGCGCCGGTAGCTGTCCGCGTGCGGCGGGGAGGGGTAGGTCAGCTCGAGATGTTCGGGGCGGAAGGTCGGCCCGACCAGGCTGCGCGCGAGGTTGAGCGTGCTGGCGAACAGTTCCTCGCACAGGAACGGCAGGATCTCGTCCTCGGCGAAGCGCGGGCGCGCGACCAGCACGGCTTTGCCGCCGTCGGCGCTTTCCAGTTCCACATCCATCAGCGCGCCGGTGATCTCGGCGAACTCGACCCCGATGGCGACCGCCTCGCCGAACGTGCGCGCGGTCATCATCGCCAGTCCCATGATGTCGAACGCGCCGCTGGACTGTTGCGAGCCGACCGCCAGCCCGAATCCATCGCGGGGCATGGCGCGCAGCGCCCGCTTGATGATCAGGCTGGCCTGCCGGTACGAAATCCGCACCGAGGCGTCGTCGATCTGGGCCCGGCTGAGGCCGATGCCGGCCAGCCAGGGCTCGATCGGGATGCCTTCGGCATCGGCCAATTGCGCGATCACCGCCAGGATCGTCGTCGGGATGACGGCGGCGGTGTAGCGCGGGTCGGTGGGCTGGGTGTGGCGGGGCTGCGGCCTTCCGTCCATGGAGGCAGGGGTCGATCGCTGGACGGTGGTCATCCGCGCAATGCTAGTTGGCGCGCCGCGCAAAGTCGTGGCGCGGCGCGCAAAAAAGCCATCGGCAGGGCCGCGTCATCGGCGCCTTCCCCGCCGACGCGCGACACGCTCTAAAATGGCCGGCCCTTTCAAGATGTCGTCGCCAATGTCCGTCCGTACCCGCTTCGCTCCCAGTCCCACCGGCTATCTGCACATCGGCGGCGCGCGCACTGCGCTGTACTGCTGGCTCGAGGCGCGCCATCGCGGTGGCGAATTCATCCTGCGCATCGAGGACACCGACCGCGAACGCTCCACCGACGCAGCGGTGCAGGCGATCCTCGACGGCATGAACTGGCTCGGCCTGTCGCACGACGAAGGCCCGTACTACCAGACGCTGCGCATGGATCGGTACCGCGAGGTGGCGGCGGAACTGGTGCGCGCCGGCAAGGCGTACTACGCCTACGAGACCAAGGAAGAGCTGGAGACGATGCGCGCCGAGGCCATGGCCAAGGGCGAAAAGCCCCGCTACAACGGCCACTGGCGCGACCGCAACGAGCCGCTGCGCGACGACCCGAACCGCGTGCTGCGCTTCAAGAACCCGACCTCCGGCAGCGTCGTGTTCGACGACAAGGTCAAGGGCCGCATCGAATGGAACAACGAGGAGCTGGACGACCTTGTGCTGATCCGCTCGGATGGATTCCCGACCTACAACTTCGCTGTTGTCGTCGATGACATCGACATGCGCATCGGCGAGGTGATTCGCGGCGACGACCACGTCAACAACACGCCGCGACAGATCAACATCTACCACGCGCTCGGCGCGGCGGTCCCGGAATTCGCGCACCTGCCGATGATCCTCGGTGCGGACGGACAAAAGCTCAGCAAGCGCCACGGCGCGGTCAGCGTCATGCAGTACCGCGACGATGGCTTCCTGCCGCACGCGCTGCTGAACTATCTGGTCCGCCTCGGCTGGTCGCATGGCGACCAGGAGATCTTCTCGATCGCGCAGATGGTCGAGCTGTTCGATGTCGCCAACGTCAACAAGTCGGCCGCGCGCTTCGATCTGGAAAAGCTTTCCTGGCTGAACCAGCAGTACCTCAAGAACGACGATCCGCGCGAGATTGCGCCGCATTTCGAATGGCATCTGCGTGCCGCCGGCATCGATCCGGCCAGCGGCCCGGACACCGCCGACGTCATCGTCGCGCTGCGTGACCGTGCCAAGACGCTGAAGGAAATGGCCGAGAAGGCGAAGGTCTGGTACGGGCCGCTGAAGGAATACGACGAGGCCGCGGTGACCAAGCACCTGAAGACGGTGACCGCGCGACCGGCGCTGGAAGCGGCGCATGCGCAGATCGCCGCGCTCGGTGAATGGAAGGTCGAGGCCGTCCACGCCGCGATCGAGGCCGCCGCGGCCGCCATCGGCGAAGGCATGGGCAAGATCGCTCAGCCATTGCGCGTCGCGCTTACCGGCACCCAGGTATCGCCGTCGATCGACCACACGGTCTATCTCGCCGGCCGCGATGAATCGCTGCGCCGCATCGAGGCGGCCCTCGACAAGGCGGGCTGATACTGGATTGTCCGCGCCCGCAAAGCGCAACGATCCGGACGCGATCCCGCGCGCCGCGGCGCGGTCGCCGAAGCGGATGTGCGGGCGCGCGGCCTGTCCTGACGGGAGATCTGTGAATGGATACCGCTTGCACGCTGACGGCCCTCTCGAACGTGGATCAAGGCGATCCGGAGGCGGTGCAGGCGCTGCTGTCGACCTGCATCGAAGCCCTGCTCGATCCCGAGCTGTGGTGGTGGGCGATCGGCCTGACGGCGTTGTTCGCCGTCGTCGGCGCGCTGATCGGCTGGAGGAAAGGACGCTGGGTGGCCGGCCTGCTGTGGGGCGCTGCGCTTGGGCCGATCGGCTGGATCGTGGTGGCCCTGATGACGCCGCGCGGGCCGGCATGCGCGGACTGCGGCCACGTCAACGCCGGATCGGCGGAACGCTGCGGCCATTGCGGCGCGGATCTCCGTTCCGCGGCAGCGCGCAGCGAACGCTCGCGCCTGCGCCGCGACGACTGGGCCAGCCGACGGCGCGATTGACGTTGGTGCGGCTGATGTCCGCGCGAGCAACGCCCGCGCGAACAACGTCGCTGCGAACAACGTCGGAGCGAACAACCTCAGTGCGAACACCGGCGGTTCGAAACAC
>JASLGB010000368.1 GCA_030150315.1 Dokdonella sp.
TGGGGAGTGGCTACCTGCGTCACCGCATTGGCTTGCGCGTTCGGCATCCTGACGCTGAGCTGGCATGCCGGCCTTCTCCACGGGGCGACGTCGATGCTCGAGGCCGGCTGGACGCGCATCGATGTGCCGTGGCTGGCACCGCTTTTCGTTTTCACCGCTCCGGTGGTCGAGGAGTATGTTTTTCGCGCCTGGATGCTGGAGCGTTTCTGCCGCGTTATGCCGACATGGTTGGCGCTGGGGCTGAGTACGCTCGCTTTCGCCGCCGTGCATGCACCGCAGCAGGGGGTGGTGGCGTTGGTATTGGCTGTTGTTGGAGGGCTGCTTGGCCTCAACTGGTTGAGAACGCGTTCATGGCTGTCCTGCGTGATCGCGCATGGCCTCTACAACGGTGCGGTGTTGATGGTCATGTGGCTGGCGCTGCGCTCCTGAGCGCCGCAAGCCGCGCGAATCAACGCGGTCGCAGGGCGCGATGTCCGATGTCGCGGCGGTGGAAGGCATCGGCGAAGCGGATGCATTCCACCCGTGCATAGGCGCGCTCGCGTGCAGCGGCGATGTCCTCGCCGAGCGCGCACACGGCCAGCACACGTCCGCCGGCGGTGACGATGTTGCCGGACTCATCCAGCCGCGTGCCGGCGTGGAACACCTTGCTGCCGATCGGTGCAGGCGCGTCCAGGCCGCTGATCACGTCGCCGCCACGCACCTGGCCGGGATAGCCGCCAGCGGCGATGACCACACCGAGCGCGGGGCGCGGATCCCAGCTTGCAGTGGCGCGATCCAGGCGGCCGTCGAGCGCATCCTCGACGTGATCGACCAGGTCGGACTTCAGTCGCAAAAGGATCGGCTGAGTTTCCGGGTCGCCGAGGCGGGCATTGAATTCGATGACCTTCGGCGCGCCGCTCTTGTCGATCATCAGTCCGACGGAGAGGAAGCCGATGAAGGGCGCGCCCTCCGCGGCCATGCCGGCGATCGTGGGATGCACGATTTCGTCCAGAATGCGTCGCTCGACGTCTGCGGTGACGACCGGCGCGGGTGAGTAGGCGCCCATGCCGCCGGTGTTAGGGCCGAGGTCGGCTTCGTCGCGACGCTTGTGGTCCTGGCTGGTCGCCAGCGGCAACACGTGCTTGCCATCGCTCATGACGATGTAGCTGGCTTCCTCGCCTTCGAGGAATTCCTCGATCACCACGCGCGAGGACGCATCGCCAAACGCCTGAGCGCCGAGCATGTCGTGCAGCGCCAGTTCGGCGTCGGCGAGGGTCAGCGCGACCACCACGCCCTTGCCGGCGGCAAGTCCGTCGGCCTTGATCACGATCGGCGCGCTCTGATTGCGCACATGGGCAAGCGCGCGGTCGAGTTCGGTGAACACGGCGTAGTGCGCGGTCGGAATATTGTGCCGGGCGAGGAATTCCTTGGCGAAGGCCTTCGAGCTTTCCAGCTGCGCTGCCGTGCGCGTGGGCCCGAAGCAGCGGCGGCCCGCGGCATGGAAGCGGTCGGAAACGCCGGCGGCGAGCGCGGCTTCCGGGCCGACCACGGTCAGCGCGATGTCTTCCTTCTGCGCCAGCGCGAGCAGGCCGTCGACGTCGGTGACGCCGACATCGGCATTGCGCATGCCCGGCTCCATGGCGGTGCCGGCATTTCCCGGCGCAACGATGACTTCACTGACGCGCGGCGACTGCTTGAGCTTCCACGCGAGGGCGTGTTCGCGGCCGCCGGAGCCGATGACGAGGATTTTCATGGAGCGATTCCTGCCGGAAATGCCGCCTGAGTCAAGGGGCGATTCGCGCCCGGAGCGCGAATGGGAGTGTGGGAAAGCCAGCCCGGAACCCGAAGAGTGCCATGCGAACTTCGGGATGGATGCCGCGCAGCGGCCTCAATGCCGGAAGTGCCGCACGCCGGTGAACACCATCGCCATGTCGTTCTCGTCGGCAGCCGCGATGGATTCCTTGTCGCGCATCGAGCCGCCGGGCTGGATCACCGCGCGGATGCCGACTTCGGCGGCGGCATCCACGCCGTCGCGGAACGGGAAGAACGCATCCGACGCCATCACGCTGCCGGCGATGGCCAGTCCGGCCTCCTCGGCCTTCATTGCGGCGATCTTCGCGCTGATCACGCGGCTCATCTGGCCGGCTCCGATGCCGACCGTGCGTCCGTCGCGTGCGTACACGATGGCGTTCGATTTCACATACATCGCCACGTGCCACGCAAACAGCAGGTCGTGCAGTTCGGACGCGGTCGGCGGGCGCCTGGACACGACCTTGAGGTCGGACAGCAGCAGGGTGTCGCGGTCGGCGTCCTGCACGAGGAGGCCACCGGCGATGCGCTTGTAGTCGTGCGTGTGCGGCGGCAGCTCGTCCCACTCGCCGGTTTCCAGCACGCGCACGTTCGGCTTCTTCGAGATCACGTGGATGGCCTCTTCGTCGAACGAGGGCGCGACGATGACCTCCACGAACTGGCGCTCGACCAGGATGCGCGCGGTGGCGGCATCCAGGTTCCCGTTGAACGCGACGATGCCGCCGAATGCGGACACCGGATCGGTGGCGTAGGCTTTCTCGTAGGCTTCGGCGAGGTTCGCGCCGAGTGCGACGCCGCACGGATTGGCGTGCTTGACGATGACGCAGGCGGGGGCCTTCTGGAACGCCTTCACGCACTCCAGCGCCGCGTCGGCATCGGCCAGGTTGTTGTAGGACAGTTCCTTGCCGGCCAGCACGCGCGCCGGCGACGGTGCCGCGTGGCGGATCCTGTTCGATGTACAGCGC
>JASLGB010000402.1 GCA_030150315.1 Dokdonella sp.
CAAGGCGGCGGTCGCGCCGTCGCCATCGATCCAACCGCCGACGGCGAACCGCTCTGGCGCACGGCGGACGGCCGCGTGCTCGCGCACCGGGCAGCGTCCGGCGCCGGCCGGCTCGTCGTGCTGGCCGGCGCGCTCACGCCGGCCGAGCTGCCGATCCTGCTCGATGCGGATTTTCCGCAACGCCTGCAGGCCGCGCTGGCGCCACCCGCTGCGGCGCCCGAACCCGCAGCGGCGGCGGCGCTGCAACCGATCCTGGACAAGTCGATCGCGGCAAACCAGAGCGCGCCCCCGTCGGCGCGACGCGCGCTGGAACCGTGGCTGGCGCTGCTGATCGCCGCCCTGTTCGCACTGGAACGCCTCGTCGCGACGCGGCGCCCGCGCGGAGCCGACGCATGAGCGCGGCCGAGCGCCTGCTTGCGCTGCGCCGCGCACCGCTGCAGCGGCGTCTGGCGATTTTGGCGGCAATCACGCTGCCGCCGCTGCTTGGCATCGCCGCGCTGAGCGCACGTCTGGCCTCGCCGGTGGCGGCCCTCGGCGTGCTCGTCGTTGGCCTCGTCCTGCTGGCCGCCCTCGGCCATCGCACCCATCGCGGCAGCAACGCCGAATGGCTGGCGCGACGGCTCGATGCGCTCGATCCGCGCATGGAAGACAGCTCCGCCCTGCTGTTCGCGGACGCGGCCACGCTGTCGCCAATGCAGCGCCTGCAGCGCGAACGCCTGCGCCAGCGGCTGGACGAAACCTGCCCCGACCTGCGTCCGGCCTGGCCGCGGAAGCGCATCGGCGGCGCCTGTGCCATCGCCCTGCCTCTGCTCGCCGTCGCCTTCTGGCACTCGCCCATTGCGATGCTGACCGACAGCGCCGCGCGACACGGCGACGGTGCAATCCGCGCGAGCACGCGACTGCGGCAGACCCAGCTCGACATCGCGCCGCCGGCCTATACGCAACAACCGCCGCGCAGCGAATCGGCACTCGACGCCAAGGCGGCCGAAGGCGCGAGGCTGACCTGGCGCCTGCGCTTCGATCCGCTTCCGGCGGCCGCCGCGCTGGTATTCCACGACGGCCGCCGCGTCGAACTGGAACGCAGCGGCAGCGACTGGCGCGCGCAGTGGACACTGGCCGAATCCACGCTCTACCGGATCGCACTGCAAGGCGCGCCCGCGCTGGACGACGATCGCCTGCACCGGCTCGATGCGATCGCCGATCGCGCGCCCGAATTGCAGGTGAGCGCACCGGACAAGACGCTTACCCTGGCCGAGCCCGGGCAGCGCGCGTGGACGATCGCGTTCGAGGCGGAGGACGACTACGACCTGCGCTCGGCGCAGCTGCAACTCACGCTGGCGCAAGGCAGCGGCGAGAACGTCGCGTTCAAGGACACGAAGATCGACCTTCAGGGCGAACCCGTCGACGGCACGCGGCGGCAGCGCTATCGCCACGACATCGACCTCGCCGCGCTCGGCCTCGGCGAAGGCGACGACCTGATCGTGCGCGCGGTCGTGCACGACAATCGCGAGCCGGCCGCCAACGAAACGCGCAGCGCCGCCTTCATCCTGCGCTGGCCGGTTCCGGCCGCCGGCGACAGCGGCGCGCTGGAAGGCGTGGTGCAGAAGACCCTGCCGGCGTACTTCCGCAGCCAGCGCCAGATCATCATCGACAGCGAGGCGCTGCTGGTCGAACGCGACGCGCTCGACGAGCACGCCTTTCTGCAGCGCTCGGACGCGATCGGCGTCGACCAGAAGATCCTGCGCCTGCGCTACGGCCAGTTCCTCGGCGAGGAATCCGAGCCGCGCGCGCACGCCGAGCGCGGCAGCGACACGCACGACGCGCCGGCCGATGGTGACGACGACCACGAGCACGCGCACGACGGACACGATCACGGCGGCTCGCAAGAACCGACTGCCGCACCGGCGCACTTCGGCGAAGCGGGCGACGTGGTGGCCGAATACGGCCATGTGCACGACATCGCCGAAGCGGCGACCCTGCTCGACCCGGAAACCAGGGCGATCCTGAAATCCGCGCTGGCCGAGATGTGGCAGGCCGAACTGCATCTGCGGCAGGGCGACCCGGCGCAGGCCTTGCCCTACGAGCGGCGCGCGCTGGATTTCGTCAAGCAGGTGCAGCAGTCCACGCGCATCTATCTCGCGCGCGTCGGCCTCGAATTGCCGCAGCCGGACGAGGCGCGCCGCCTCGGCGGCGACCGCAGCGGCGTCACCGATCGGCAGGCTTCGCTGACTGCATCGGAACCCGATGCGCAGGCGCTGGCGCGGCTGTGGTCGGCGCTGTCCGGGCCCGCAATGCCCGCGGCATCGATCGACGAAGCCGGTGCCACGGACTGGGACGCCGCCGAAGCCTGGCTGCGCGCCAATGCCTCGCGCATGCCCGATGCGCTCGGCGTGCTCGCCGCGATCGATCGCGCGCGGCGTGAACCCGATTGCGACGATTGCCGCACGGCGCTGCGCGACCTGCTGTGGCCGCTGCTGCCGACGCCGGCGGCCGGTGTTGCGTCACGGCCGGAACCGGACGCAGCCGGACGCGCATGGCTGGATGCGACGCAGACGGAGGCGAGGCGATGACTTTTCCTCTGGCGATTTTCGCGCTGCTCGGTGTGGCCGTGGCGATCGCGATCTGGCGCACGCGGCCGCGGCGGTGGACCGCCATCGCGCTGAACCTGGTCGCCGCGCTGCTGCTCGGCCTGACCCTGCTGCCGCCGACCACGCCGGAAGATTTCGCCGTCGGCGAGCGCATCGTGCTGACGCCGGGCGTCAGTGCAGCGCAGCTCGCCGCGCTGCCCGCCGGCAGCCAGGTCATCGCGCTGCCCGGCGCAGACGCACCGCGCACGGCCGAGCGCGTGCCGGATCTGGCCACCGCGCTGCGTCGGCACGCCGACGTGCAGCGGCTGCGGGTCATCGGCGGAGGACTGCCCGCGCGCGACCGCGACGCCGCACGCGGTCGTGTCGCGCGTTTCGATGCCGCGCCGCTGCCGCGTGGACTGGTCGAACTGGAGCGGCCGGACGCGGTCATCGCCGGAAACGCCTGGTCGCTGCACGGGCGTGTCGAAGCGGCAGTCGGCGACCGCATCGAACTGCGCGATCCGTCCAATGCGGTGGTCGCCGCGGCAGCGCTCGATGCGCAGGGCCGCTTCGCGCTCGGCGCTGTCGCCAAGGATGTCGGCAACGCCACCTTCGCGCTGGATCTGCTGGATGCCACCGGCACGCGCATCCAGCGCACGCCGATCGCGCTGTCCGTCCGCAGCGGCACGCGGCTGAACGTGCTGCTGTTTGCCGGCGCACCGGATGCGGAGCTGAAATACCTGCGCCGCTGGAGCGTCGATGCCGGTATCTCCCTGCACAGCCGCATCGCGCTGAGCGAAGGGATCGCGCTCGACGACGGCGCGCTGGCGCTGGACGCGGCCGGCCTGCGCGACGCGGATCTGCTCATTCTGGACGAGCGCTCGTGGGCACTCCTGAGCGCCGATCAGCGCAGCGCGATCCACGCCGCCGTGCGCGACGGCCTTGGTCTTCTGCTGCGCGCGCCCGGGCGGTTGCCGCGGGCGGTCGCCGAGGACTGGGCGGCGCTTGGCCTCGGCGTGACGCCGCTGGCGAACGCCGCGCGGGTGACGCTGGATCGCACACTCGCGCTGCCCGACAGCGGCGTCGTGCTCAGCGCACAGACACTCGAACTTTCCGCCAGCGACGCCGCGCCACTGCTGCGCGCGGACGACGGTCGCGTTCTGGCATGGCTGCGAGGGCTCGATCGTGGCCGCGTGGCGCTGTG
>JASLGB010000405.1 GCA_030150315.1 Dokdonella sp.
TTTCCGGCATTCCGCATTCGGTACGCGTGTTCTCGCATACCCAGTTCGGCCTCTCGATGATCATCATCACCTTCGACGACAAGGCCGACGACTATTTTGCGCGCGCGCAGGTGCTGGAACGCCTGCAGGGCATCGATCTGCCGCCCGATGTGAAGCCCGGCATCGAGGCGATGAGTTCGGCCATCGGCGAGATCTACCGTTATCGGCTGCGCGGCGATCATCTCTCGCCGACGGAGTTGCGCACGTTGCAGGAGTGGGTGATGGAGCGCCGGCTGCGCACCGTGCCCGGTGTCGCCGATGTCATCAGCTTCGGTGGCCACGTCAAAAGCTACGAGGTGCAGCCCGATCTGGACAAGCTGCGCGACCGAGGCGTCAGCCTGGGTGAGCTTGCCGAGGCGCTGGGAAAAGGCAGCGCCAATGCCGGCGGCGGATACGTCGAGCATGGCCAGCAGCAGTATCTGATCCGCGGCATCGGGTTGATGCAGTCGGCGGACGACATCGGCGAGGTCGTCGTGGCCGAACGTTCCGGCGTGCCGGTGCGCGTGCGCGAGATCGCGACGATTGGCGAGGCCGACATTCCGCGTCAGGGTCTGGTCGGGCAGGACGACAACGACGACATCGTGTTCGGCCTGGTACTGATGCGCAAGGGAGAAAACCCGAGCGACGTGCTCGACGGCCTGCACGAGCGCGTTGCCGAGATCCAGGCGCGGCAGTTGCCGCCGGGCGTCACCATCGAGCCGTTCTACGATCGATCGTGGCTGGTCGCCACCACCCTCAAGACGGTATTCACCAACCTGCTCGAAGGCGCGCTGCTGGTGCTCGCCGTGTTGTGGCTGTTCCTGGCCAATTTCCGCGCGGCGATCATCGTTGCGGCGGTGATTCCGCTGGCGCTGCTCTCGACCTTCCTCGGCCTGACCTTCTGGGGCATTCCAGCCAACCTGCTGTCTCTGGGCGCGATGGACTTCGGCATCATCGTCGACGGTGCGGTCATCGTGGTGGAGCACATCTTCGCGCAACTGTCGAAGCTGCCGGAGGGCAGCGACCGACGCACGCGCATGCGGACCGTGTTGCGCGCGACCAGCGAAGTCGGGCGTCCGACATTCTTCTCGATGCTGATCATCATCGCCGCGCACATCCCGATCTTCACGCTGCAGCGGCACGAAGGCCGCATCTTCGCGCCGATGGCGTATTCGGTGACGTCGGCGTTAACCGGTGCGCTGATTCTGGCGTTGACGGTGGTGCCGCTGTTCTCGCTGTGGCTGCTGCGCGGGCGGCTGCCGCAGGGCGAGAATCGCCTGATGCAGGTATTGAAGCGCCTGTATCGACCGGTGCTGCTGTGGGCGATCGAGCGTCCGCGCACGGTCACGCTTGCCGCGCTGGTGGTGCTGGCGCTCAGTCTCGGCATCGGGGCGCGGCTTGGCAGCGAATTCCTGCCGGAGCTGGACGAGGGGTCGATCTGGCTCACCGCGACGCTTGATCCGAGCATTTCCCTGAAGGAGGCGCAGTCGCAGTCGCGTCGCATCCGCGAGCTGGTGCGCACGATTCCGGAAGTGCGCACGATCGTCGCCAAGCTTGGCCGCCCCGAGGACGGCTCCGATGCAAAGGGGGCCAACCAGATCGAGTCGCTGGTCGATCTGTGGCCAGAAAAGGACTGGAAGCGCGGCCTGACCAAGGCGGCGATCATCGATGAAATCCAGCGCACGCTGGAGGAAAGCATTCCCGGTGCGGAGTTTTCCAGCTCGCAGCCGGTGCGCGACAACATCCTCGAAAGCATCTCGCAGATCAAGGGCCAGATCGTGGTCAAGATCAACGGCGAAGACCTCGACAAGCTGAGTGCCCATGCGCGCGCGATCCTTGCGCAGGTGCGCGATGTCGACGGTGTCGAGAGTGCCTTCGTCGACCGCGACGGCAGCCTGCCGCAGACACGCATCGAGATCGATCGCGATCGCGCCGCGCGCTACGGACTCAACGTGCGCGACATCGAGGAGGTGATCGAGACCGCACTCGGCGGCCGCGAGGTCGGCGAGATCTGGGAAGGCGAGCGCCGCTTCGCGATCATGCTTCGGCTGCACGAAACCGACCGCGAGTTGCAGCGCCTGCGCGATGTCCGCGTGACCGCGGCGGGTGGCTCGGCCGTAACGCTTGGCGAAGTCGCCGATTTTTCAGCCGCCAGCGGCGCGATCAACATCTCGCGCGAGAACGGCGAGCGCGTGAAGGCGGTCAGCGTATTCATCTCGGGACGCGACATGGGCAGCGTGGTCGCCGACATGCGCCAGCGCATTGCCGCTGCGGTGACGCTCGAGCCGGGCTACTCGATCACCTGGTCTGGCGAGTTCGAGAACCAGGAGCGCGCGATGCAGCGTCTCGCCTGGGTGGTTCCGCTGTCGATCCTGATCATCTTCGTGCTGCTGTTTGATGCGTTCAAGAACTTCGGCAGTGCGGCGTTGATCATTGCCAACGTGCCGTTCGCGATGATTGGCGGCATCCTGTTGCTGTTCGCGACCGGCATTCCGCTGTCGGTCTCGGCGGCGATCGGGTTCATTGCGCTGTTTGGCCAGGCCGTGTTGAACGGCGTCGTCCTGCTCAGCCATTTCGGCCAGTTGCGCGAGCGCGGCGCGAGCCTGCGCGAGGCCGTGGTGGAGGGTTCGCTCGATCGCCTGCGCACCGTCATCATGACGGCCTTGCTGGCGATGTTCGGTCTGGTGCCGATGGCCTTGTCACGCGCAATCGGCGCGGAGACGCAGAAGCCGCTGGCGGTGGTCGTGATCGGCGGCCTGCTGTCGGCGACCGTGCTGACGCTGGTGCTGTTGCCGTCGCTGTACCACTGGCTCAACTCGCGCCACGACCCTCGACCAAAGTAGCGGATGCGTGGCGGTGCCGTGGGGCTAGTCTGACAAGACGACCGGAGGCATCGCCATGCAGTACGAAGAACTTTACCGTCGCTCGATCGAGGAGCCCGAGGCCTTCTGGTCCGAACAGGCGCGGGCGATCCATTGGCACAAGCCGCCGCAGGCGATCCTGGAATATTCCGATCCGCCGTTCCGGCGCTGGTTCGTCGGCGGCGAGACCAATCTTTGCTACAACGCGGTCGATCGCCACCTGGCCGAGCGCGCGGATCAGCTTGCGCTGGTAGCGGTATCCACCGAGACCGGAATCACGCGCGAAATCACCTACCGTGATCTGTACCGCGAGGTGAACACCTTCGCCGCGGTGCTGAAATCGCTGGGCGTCGGGCGCGGCGACCGCGTCGTCATCTACATGCCGAACATCGCCGAAGCGGTATTCGCGATGCTCGCCTGCGCCCGCATCGGCGCGATCCACTCGGTCGTGTTCGGCGGTTTTGCCGCGCACAATCTTGCGCTGCGCATCGACGATGCCGAGCCGAAGCTGCTGATCTGCGCCGACGCCGGCATGCGTGCCGGCAAGACGATTCCGTACAAGCCGCTGGTCGATGCGGCCTGCGCCGAAGCGAAGTCGCCGCCGGAGCATGTTCTGGTCGTCGGCCGCGGGCTGGATCCGGGTCACGCGCGCGTCGCGGACCGCGACGTCGACTACGCCGAGATGCGCGCGCAGCTTGAGGGCAGCGAGGTGCCCATCGAGTGGCTGGAGTCGAATGAGCCGAGCTATCTGCTCTACACCTCCGGCACCACCGGCAAGCCCAAGGGCGTGCAGCGCGATGTCGGCGGCTATGCGGTCGCGCTGGCCTTGTCGATGTGGGCGATCTACGACATCCGCGCCGGGCAGACGATGTTCACCACGTCCGATGTCGGGTGGGCGGTCGGACATTCCTACAACGTGTACGGGCCGCTGATCGCCGGCGCGACGGTACTGCTTTACGAGGGCTTGCCGACGCATCCCGACGGCGGCATCTGGTGGCAGCTGTGCGAGCGCTACCGGGTGCGCACGATGTTCTCCTCGCCGACCGCGATCCGCGTGCTGAAGAAGCAGGATCCGCAGTGGCTGAAGCAATACGACCTGTCGGCGTTGAAATGGCTGTTCCTGGCCGGCGAGCCGCTCGACGAGCCGACCGCGCAATGGATCGGCGAAGGCATCGGCAAGACCATCATCGACAACTACTGGCAGACCGAAACCGGGTGGCCGGTGCTGACCCTGATGCCGGGGCTGGACCTGAAGCCGGTCAAGTTCGGCTCGCCCGGCCTGCCGAGCCCGGGCTACCGCCTGCGCGTGATCGACGAGGCCAGCGGGCAGGATGCGGCGCCGGGCGAGAAGGGCGTGCTGGTGATCGCGCCGCCGCTGCCGCCTGGCTGCATGACGACGATATGGCGCGACGACACGCGCTTCCGCAGCAGCTATTTCAGCCATTTCAGGGAATTGCTCTACAGCTCGCTCGACTGGGCCTTGCGCGACGAGGACGGCTACACCTTCATCCTCGGGCGCACCGACGATGTCATCAACGTCGCCGGCCATCGCCTTGGCACGCGCGAGATCGAGGAGTCGGTTTCCTCGTATCCGGGCGTTGCCGAGGCCGCCGTGGTCGGCGTGCAGGACGAACTGAAAGGCCAGGTGCCGATCGTGTTCGCCACGCTGAAGCAGTTGGAGGGCCAATCCGCGCAGGAAGCGGCCAGCGGCATGCTGAAGTGCGTGGTGGATCAACTCGGCGCGGTCGCGCGACCGGCCCGCGTCTACGTCGTCAATGCGTTGCCGAAGACGCGCTCCGGCAAGCTGCTGCGTCGCTCGCTGCAGGCACTGGCCGAGCAGCGCGATCCGGGTGATCTTTCCACGCTGGACGATCCCGCCGCGCTCGATGAAGTCAGGAAAGCGCTGGAGCGCGATCAGTGGGGCTGACGCGCTCGTTCAGGTTGCAATCCGGCGGCCGGTTGTGGGCACCTCGAATAACCCCACCCCGACCCTCCCGAGCCGATCCATCGCCTCCGGTCAGGCCATGAAGCGCCGATTCGATCAGCACACTCATCAGTGTTGGCGACGTTCAAGCAGCCTCTCGGCTGCCCGCCGGCGTCACGCTGGCGTGATGCCGCGCCTCTGCAGTCGCGCCAGGTGCATCAGGTTGTGTGCGATCACCTTCAGCTCGATCACCGCCTTCGCTCGCG
>JASLGB010000039.1 GCA_030150315.1 Dokdonella sp.
CAATCTGGCGCAGCACTTCAACTTCGTCAGCACCAACGACATCATCGGCGGCAATTCCGGCAGCCCGGTGATCAACGGCAAGGCCGAGGTCGTCGGCCTCGTGTTCGACGGCAACATCCATTCGCTCGGCGGCGACTACTGGTACGACGAACGCCTGAACCGCGCCGTGTCGGTGCACAGCGGCGCGATCCTCGAAGCGCTGCGCAAGGTGTATCGCGCCGACCACCTCATCGAAGAACTCGAAGCGGCGCGCAAGCGCTGAGTCCTCTGCGGCATGACGACGCCGGCGCGCACTGCGCCGGCGTCGCTCAATCCAGCGTCTTGCGGAATCCGCGCACGGCAACCGCCAGCATCACCACGACGAAGGCTGCCAGCGCCGCCATTTCCGGCCACAGTTCGCCGATCGCCGCATCGCGCGGCATGATGCCGCGGATCAGGCGCAGGAAATGCGTCAGCGGGAAGATCTCGGCCAGCCACTGCGCCGCCACCGGCATGCCCTCGTAAGGGAACATGAAGCCGGACAGCAGGATCTGCGGCAGGAAGGTGAAGAGCGCCATCTGCATTGCCTGGAACTGGCTGCGCGCCAGCGTCGGGATGAACACGCCGAGCATCAGCATCGCGCCGATGCAGAGCAGGGCGACCAGATGGACATCCAGCAGCGAGCCGCGCACCGGCACGTCGAAGACGAACCAGCCGAGCAGCAGGATCAGGCTGACTTGCGCCAGCCCGATGCCGACATGGGGCACGACCTTGCCGAGCGTCAGCTCGAACGGTGACAGCGGCGTGGCGATCAGCATTTCCATGTTGCCGCGTTCGCGTTCACGCACGATCGCCATGGCGGTGAAGATGACCATCGTCATCGCAAGGATGACGCCGATGAGGCCGGGAACCGTGTTCATCGGCGCGCGTCGCTGCGGGTTGTATAAGTTGACGATCTCCACGCCCGGCACCGCGCTTGCACCGGGGTAGCCCGTTGCCGTGCCGCCTTTTTGCAGCAATGCCAGAAGTCGCATGTGCGGATCGACGTGCGTCTGCGCCCGCGTGGCCCTGGCGCGGCGGCTGCACCACGGTCGTCGGAGTCAGGCGCGGGCCTGGCACTCGGGTCGTTGACGGCCGGATTGATTCACGCGGACGGTTCGGCCGCTTCAGGCCGGTGCGGCGCCGGCTCCGGACGTGTCGGAAAAGAGCACGCGCACACGCGTCCCGCGTCCTTGCGGCGGGTCGATGATGGCGAGCCCGGCGCCGTGGCGTGCGGCGATCTCGCGCGCGATGGACAAGCCCAGTCCGCAGCCGTCGCCACCGCTTCCGACGCCGCGGTAGAAGCGTTCGAGGACCAGTTCGCGCTCCTCCGGTGCGATGCCGGGGCCGTCGTCGTCAACGCACAGCACAAGCGGGCCGCGACGCAGTACCAGGGTCACGACCGCACCCGGTGCGGTGTAGGCGAGGGCGTTGTCGAGCAGGTTCGCGATCAGTTCGCGCAACAATGGCGCATTGCCATGCACCATCACCACGTCGTCGGGGCCGTCGTAGCCGAGGTCGACACCGCGCACGATCGCGCGATCGGTGTGGGCCTCGATTTCCTCGCGTGCGATCTCGGCCAGATCCAGCTCGCGCATGCTCAATGCGCCCTGCGCGGCCGCTTCGGAGCGGCTCAGGGTCAGAATCTGGTGGGTCAGGTGGCGCAGGCGCTTGATCGCGACCACCACATGCGCAAGCGCTTCGCGATGATCGGTCGGGTCGGTTTCGCGCAGCGCGCGCTCGGTCTGGATCTGCAGCGCCGCCAGCGGCGTGCGCATCTGGTGCGCGGCGTTTGCAACCAGGCGTTGCTGTGCCTGCTGTGCATCGGCCAGCCGCTCGATGAGGTCGTTCAGCGCGGCACCGAGCGGGCGGATCTCGAGCGGGCTGCGTTGCAGTTCGGTGATCGGGCGCAGGCGATTCGGGTCGTAGCGCGCCAATCGCCGCGTCGCCGTGTCGAGCACGCGCATGCCGGAGGTGACCGCGTGCCAGACCAGCATGGCGGCAAGCAGGAGCACCGCGATCTGCAGGGGCACGCTGGCAACCAGCAGCTGGCGTGCGAGCAGGCTGCGCTTGTGCCCGGTCTCGGCGACCTGGATGGTGATGACATCGTCGACATCGGCCGGCAGTTCGGCTTCGATGGCGACGATGCGCACCGCTTCACCATCGATCACGCCATTGTGATAGAGCCCGTGTTCACCATGGGTTGTGGCAGGCGCAGGCGGGAATGCGGCATCGCCGTAGAGCCGACCGTGGCGCTGCGAGACGACCTCGGAGTGGATGCGATCGATGCTGTCCCATTCGAACAGGCGCACCACCTTCGACGGCAGGTCGATGCGCGGCGTGTCGTTGTCGTAGCTGAGCAGGGTTGCCAGCGACATCGCCGAATCCCACAGCCAGCGATCGTAGACGCGTTCGGCGTAGTGGCGCGCCAGCGCATACGCGGCGACGGCGCTGGCAAGCAGCAGTCCGAGCAGCGGCAGCCACAAGCGCAACAGCAGGTCGCGACGCAGGCTGACGTCGGTGCGCTCAATCATTGCGCTCGGCCTCCAGGCGATAGCCGAGTCCGCGCAGCATGCGCACGACGATGCCGGCCGAAGCTGCTTCCAGCTTGCGCCGCAGGCGGCTGACATGGACCTCGATCACCGACAGGTTCGCGTCGGCCTCCCAGCTGTAGATGGCGTCGAACAACTGCTGCTTGCCGACGACGCGTCCGGCGCGACGCAGCAGCAGCTCCAGGATTGCCAGTTCGCGGGCGGTCAGGTCGATCGCTTCGCCGTCGACGCTGGCGCATCGGGTGGATGTATCAAACTGCACGCGGCCGAACGCGAGCTGGGTCGAGCTCGGCTGGCCGCGACGCAACAGGGCGCGGATGCGCGCCTCCAGTTCACCCAGCGCGAACGGCTTGGCCAGATAGTCGTCGGCACCGCCATCGAGGCCGCGGATGCGTTCGTGCACGTCCTCGCGTGCGGTCAGGATAAGGACCGGCGCGGCAAGTCCGCGTTCGCGCAGTCGCCGCAAGAGGTCCTGGCCATCGACATCGGGCAGGCCGAGGTCGAGCACGA
>JASLGB010000091.1 GCA_030150315.1 Dokdonella sp.
GAACTCGTCTTCCTGCTGGTAGGTGCGTCCGTGCGTGAGCGCGCCGTGCCAGCGGTCGCCAACCTTGCGCGTGATGATGTTGACCACGCCGCCGATCGCATCCGAGCCGTACAACGTCGACATCGGCCCGCGCACCACCTCGATGCGGTCGATCGCCGACAGCGGTGGCATGAAGCCGAACTGGCCGCCGCCGAAGTTGTTCGGGTAGATGTTGCCGACGTTGGACTGGCGACGGCCGTCGATCAGCACCAGCGTGTATTCCGACGGCATGCCGCGCAGGCTGATCGTCGGCATGCCGTTCTTGTCGGTACTTTCCATCGCGACGTCGACGCCTTCGATGTCGCGCAGGGCGTCGGCGAGCGAGGCGTGCGGGCGCTTTTCGAGGTCTTCGCGCGAAATCACGCTGATGCTTGCGGGCGCTTCGGTGAGCTTGGTTTCAAAGCCGGCTGCGGTCACCACGACTTGCTCCATCGTGGTCGCCTCGGTCGCGGGCGCCTCGACGGCGTGGGCGAGGGCGGGCAGGAACAGGGCGGTCAGCAGAGCGGTGGTGAGCGGGTGCATGGTCATCGGCGGTTCTCGGGGCCTGCGTTTCGGATGCCCGCAGTTGCCGGCTGCGCGCGCTGGGCGCGGATGGGCGGCGGTTGCGGGTTCGATGGCCACGAAGGTGGCCGGGACGCGCGGATTGTTATGAGAACGATTCGCGTTTGCAATTGTTCGGCAGCCGGCCTGCGCACGCGAGACGGGCGCAATTGCTTGTCCCAAGCGGGGTTACGCGCGCGGTGTGCGGGTTGGCTGCGACAAAGTGTCCGGTTGCCGCGCGCCGCCACGCGGCGCGGCGCGCGGTCGTGCTCAGCCGAAGACCAGTTCCGCGCTGTGGACGCCGTCCAGCGCGCCCAGTGCGTCGCGCAGCTGGGTGTTGGCGCGCACGCGCCACTGGTCGCCGAGTTCGACTTCCGCCTCGCCGGAAGCGTTGCGCACGCTGATGCGCACCGGCGTCTGTCCGCCGCGCCAAGGATCGAGCGTGTGTTGCAGCTTCGGCATGAAGTCCGCGCCCACGCCGTTCAGGCGCAGGCGCAACAGGCGCGCGCGTTTCTCGCAGGCGGCGTCGAGCGTCGCGACCGAGTTCACGCGCAGCTGATAGCCGCCGGAGAAATCGTCGAGGCTGAGGCCGCCGTCGAAGACCAGCATCGCGTTGGTCGTCAGCAGGGGGCCGTATTCGACCCAGGTTTCCCGATACAGCACGGCCTCGAACTTGCCGGACCAGTCCTCGACGGTGACGAAGGCGCGGCTGTCGCCCTGCTTGCGCAGGCCGACGACCGAGCCGGCCAGCGTGACCTGCTGCTGGTCGCCGTAGCGGCTGCGGCCTTCGCGCGCGGGCTTGTGGATCTTGTCGAGGTTGCCGATCGGGCAGCTGGAGACGGCAGCCAGCACATCGCGCCAGGCGTCGGTCGGATGGCCCGACAGATAGTGGCCGAGCGTCTTGCGTTCGCCTTCGAGCAGCTCGCCGATCGGCATCTCGTCCACTTCGGGCAGTTCGAGCGGCGTGGCCGATGCCGCCGAGCTGGCGCTGCCGAAGATGTCGAACTGGCCGGCTTCGGTCGTGCGCGCTTCCTGCTCGGCTGCGCGCAGGCACTCGGGCAGCTGCGCCACGAGGCTGGCGCGATTGCGCGCGAGGCAATCCATCGAGCCGGACTGGATCAGCGCTTCCAGCACGCGCTTGTTGATCTTCGCGCCATCGACTCGGCGACAGAAGTCGGCAAGATCCGTGAACGGTCCGCCTACCCCGCGCGCCTCGACGATGTTCTCTATCGCGCCATGGCCGACGCCTTTCACCGCGCCGAGGCCGTACCGGATTGTCTTGGCGTCGATCGCCTCGAACATCCAGCCGGACTCGTTGATGTGCGGCGGCTGCACCACCAGCCCGCGTGCGCGCGCTTCGGCAAGGAAGTTGACGACCTTGTCGGTGCTGTCCATGTCCGAGGACAGCACGGCGGCCATGAACTCGGCCGGGTAATGCGTCTTCAGCCACGCGGTCTGGTACGACACCAGCGCGTAGGCGGCCGCGTGCGACTTGTTGAAGCCGTAGCCGGCGAACTTTTCCATCAAGTCGAAGATCGCGTCGGACTTGGCTTCGTCGAGGCCGTTGCCGGCGGCGCCCTCGCGGAACTTGGCGCGCTCCTTCGCCATTTCCTCGACTTTCTTCTTGCCCATCGCGCGGCGCAGCAGGTCGGCGCCGCCGAGCGAGTAGCCGCCGACGATCTGCGCCATCTGCATGACCTGTTCCTGATAGACCATGATGCCGTAGGTCTCTTTCAGGACGGGCTCGACGCGCGGGTCGGGATAGTCGATCGCCTCGCGGCCGTGCTTGCGCGCGCAGAAGCTCGGGATCAGGTCCATCGGGCCGGGTCGGTACAGCGACACCAGCGCGATGATGTCCTCGAAACAGTCCGGGCGCGCTTCCACCAGCATGCGCTGCATGCCGCGCGACTCCAGCTGGAACACGGCGACCGTTTTCGCCTTCTTCAGCAGGTCGAACACGGCCGCGTCGTCCAGCGGGATCGCCATGATGTCCAGCGCCGCTTCGCCGTTGCGCGCGCGCTGCTGGTTGATGGCCTTCACCGCCCAGTCGATGATGGTCAGCGTGCGCAGGCCGAGGAAGTCGAACTTGACCAGCCCGACCTGTTCGACGTCGTCCTTGTCGTACTGCGTGACCGCGCCTTCGCCGCCATCGGAATACAGCGGCGCGAATTCCCACAGCGGGCCCGGCGCAATGACGACGCCGCCGGCGTGCTTGCCGGCATTGCGGGTGAGGTTTTCGAGCTTGAGCGCTAGGTCGACCAGCTCGCGCGCTTCCTCGTCGTTGTCGTAGAGATCGCGGAATTCGGTGACGACGCGGTCGGGTTCCTTCCTCGATTTTTCCGAGCGGCCGAGGGCGTCCTCCAGCGAAAGATCCAGAGGCATTTTCGGGATCAGCTTGGCGATCTTGTCGACCTGTCCGTAGGGCAGGCTGAGCACGCGTCCGGTGTCGCGCAGCACCGCCTTCGCCGCCATCGTGCCGTAGGTGATGATCTGGCTGACGCGATCGCGGCCGTACTTGCGGCCGACGTAATCGATGACTTCGTCGCGGCGGTCCATGCAGAAGTCGACGTCGAAGTCGGGCATGGATACGCGCTCGGGATTCAGGAAGCGCTCGAACAGAAGGCCGTAGCGCAAGGGATCGAGGTCGGTGATGCCGAGTGCGTAGGCGACCAGCGAGCCGGCGCCCGAGCCGCGCCCCGGCCCGACCGGAATGTCGTTGGTCTTGGCCCAGTTGATGAAGTCGGCAACGATCAGGAAGTAGCCCGGAAAGCCCATCTGCACGATGACGTCGAGTTCGCGGTCCAGACGGGCCGTGTAGTCATCGCGCGTGAAGCCCGGCGCCGGCTCGTGCGAGGCGAGGCGCTGATCGAGGCCGTCGTGCGATTGCGAACGGATGTAGCTGTCGAGCGTGTGCTCGTCGGGCACCGGAAACGCCGGCAGGTAATAGGTGCCAAAACCGAGTTCCAGGTTGCAGCGCGTGGCCAGCTCGACGGAGTTTTCCAGCAGCTCCGGCAGGTCGGCGAACAGCGCCTGCATTTCCGCCGGAGTCTTCAGGTACAGCTCGGGCGAATAGTCGCGCGGGC
>JASLGB010000101.1 GCA_030150315.1 Dokdonella sp.
GGTGCAGCAGACGCGTGCCGAGTTCCGATTCCAGCTTCTGCAGCGCGGCCGAAACGGACGCGCGCGGCAGGTCCAGTGCCAGTCCCGTGCGCGTGAAACTGCCCGTCTCGGCGACGAGCACGAAGATGCGGTAACGGTCGAGCTTGTCCATGCTGTGCACCGAACGCCGGTCGCGGATCAAGTGGCCGATGATGCCCGTTTCGCGCCGCCCCGGTGCTAGCACTATTTGGTCGTGTAGCCGCCGTTCACAAGGATCGTCTGGCCGGTCATCCACCAGCCGTCGCTGACCAGGAAACGGATGAACGGAGCGATGTCGCCGATGTCGGTCAGGCCGGTGCGGGTGAAGTTCGACAGCGCCGCCGCCGTCTTGTGATAGGCGACCGCATCGGCGCCTTCGGCCGGGTAGAAGAACGGCGTATCCATCGGACCCGGCCCGATCGCGGTCACCGAGATGCCGCGTTCGCCAAATTCCTTGGAGGCCGCACGCGTGAAATGCTCCACCGGCGCCTTGGTGCCGGCGTAGGCGGCATAGAACGGCGTGAACGCGCCAAGCAGCGAAGTCACCAGCGTGACGATCTTGCCGTTGTCGTTGACGTGCTTGCCGGCCTCCTTCAGGAAGAAGAAGGCGCATTTCGAGTTGACCGCCGCCATCTCGTCGTACTCGGCCTCGGTGACTTCGACGATCGGCTTCTTCAGGACCTTGCCGACGGTATTGATGGCGATGTCGGGACGACCCACCGCCGCGATGGCATCGGCAAACAGTTTCTCGACCGCGGCGGCGGAAGTGAGGTCGCCCTGGAAGGCCACCGCCTTCGCGCCGGCGCCTTCGATGGCGGCGACGGTGGCATCGGAATCGGCCTTGCCTGCCGCGCTGTTGTAGTGGATCGCGACCGCCTCGGCGCCGTGCTTGGCAAGGTCGCGGGCGATCAGGCCGCCGAGGTTCTTCGCGCCGCCGGCGATCAATACGGTCTTGCCCTTGATGGAATGGTTGGTCATGGGAGCTCCTGGGATCGATGGACGTTCATCCGTCGCGCGGCATGCATGGCGGCCACGTTTCACGACCATGGGCGCGCCAGCCCAGTCTAGGAGCGCGGCGACATCGGATATACGCCCGCGAGCGGGATGGATTGTCACGATTTGCCGAACAATCGGCTGCCGACGACCGGCACAGCCGGCTTGTGTACCATTCGGGCTCCGCTCCGGTCGGATGAATTCCATGTTCCGCAACCCCGCGCAGGCGAGCGCAGCGCCATGATCGACGCAAGCATCGATTGCAACGGTAGCACCGTGGTGCTCGACCAACCGCGCATCTGCGGCATCGTCAACGTCACGCCCGATTCGTTTTCCGACGGCGGCCGTTTCCTCGATCCGCAGCAGGCCATCGAGCACGGACTGGCCCTGGTCGAGGAAGGCGCCGATCTACTCGACATCGGCGGCGAGTCGACGCGACCCGGTGCGGACGAGGTCTCCGCCGCGGACGAGATCGCGCGCGTGGTGCCGGTCATTCGCGCGCTGGCGCAGCAGGCGAAGGTGCCGATTTCGATCGACACCTCCAAGCCCGAAGTCATGCGCGCGGCGGTCGAAGCCGGTGCCGGACTGATCAACGACGTCTATGCGCTGCGCCGCGAGGGCGCGCTGGATGCGGCCGCATCGCTGGGCGTGCCGGTGTGCCTGATGCACATGCAGGGCGAGCCGCGCACGATGCAGCACGACCCGCACTACGACGACGTCGTCGGCGAAGTGCATCGCTTCCTCGCCGAGCGCCTGTTCGCCTGCCAGATGGCAGGAATCGACAAGAAGAACATCCTGGTCGATCCCGGCTTCGGCTTCGGCAAGACGCTGCAGCACAACCTCGCGCTGCTGCGTGCGCTCGAACGCTTTGCCGAACTCGGCCCGGTCATGACCGGCCTGTCGCGCAAGTCGATGATCGCCACGCTTACCGGTCGCAGCGAGCCGTCTGCGCGTGTCGCCGGCTCGGTCGCGGCCGCGCTGATCGCGGTGCAGCGCGGCGCCGCCATCGTGCGCGTGCACGATGTGGCGCCGACCCGCGATGCGCTTGCGGTCGGCTGGGCGGTGCTCAGCGGCGATGCCGCACCGAAGGCGCGTCCGGCGGCGCGCGCCGCATCGCTGTGGGACGAGGACTGAAACCGCGCTTCAGCGCAGCACGCGCAAGCTGATCCGTGCCCAGGCGCCCTGCGGGGTCAGCGCCGTGATGTCGTGCTCGCCCGGATCGGGGAAGGCGTGCTCGAACGGCTGGCTGCCCTGCGTGGTGTCCTGCAGGCGACCGTCGACCAGCCACAACACATCGCCGTGCGCGCCGGAGGCACGCAGGCGCACCGTGGCGGGCTTGTCGCTGTTGGGCGCGCGCGCGATCGCGGAGCGGTCGACGAGTCCGTCGATGCGCAGCGGCCGGATCGCATCAAGGCCGTCATCAGGACAGCCGCTGGCAAGCGGCGGCAGGTTCGCACGTCGGCGGATGTCGCGCGGCAGCCACGGATAGGCCAGCGACGGCCAGCGCGCGATGTCGATCTCACGCTCGTGCGGGCGCGTGCAGGCCGCGCTGAGGCGCGCACCGTTGGCGGCGTCCACACGCAGATGCACCAGTCCGGCATTCCAGCTGGTTGCATCGCGCTCGGGCAGCGTCGGCGGAATGACGCCATCGAGAATCCAGGCATCGCGTTTCTGGTGGCACAGCTCCGGCCGCGCGGCATCGAAGGCAAGGCCGAGCGGCCAGCAGATCGCCGCTTCCGTGACCGAAGCGGGCGGCGGTTGCGGCGTTGCAGCGAGCGGGTTGCGCGGCAGGCTGTCGACGATCTGGAACATCAGCGGCAAAGCGGTCACCGCGCCGTACTGGCCGGGCAGGGGCGTGCCGTCCGGGCGGCCGATCCATACGCCGACGGTGTAGCTGCGGGTTCCGCCCAACGCCCAGGCGTCGCGGAAGCCGTAACTGGTGCCGGTTTTCCACGCCACACGCGGGCGCGATCCGGGATCGAAGGTGCCGGGCGCGTAGCCGGGGCGTGGATGGGCTTCAAGAATGTTGCGCACGATCCACGCGGCGCCGTCGGACAGCAGGCGCCGCTCGATCGTCGGTGCGTCGGCGAGGTAGCGCGCACGGCCGGCGACACCGGCGCGGTTCAGCGCGGTATAGGCGCCGACCAGGTCTTCCAGCCGTGCGCCGCCGCCGCCGAGGATCAGCGACAGGTTCGGTTCCGCGCCGCGCGGCAGGCGCAGCGGCAGTCCGGCATTGGCCAGACGCGCGGCGAAACGCACCGGCCCGATGCGATCGAGCAGATCCACCGACGGCACGTTCAGCGACAGGCGCAAGGCCTGCGCGACGCCGATCGGGCCGTTGAAGGCCAGATCGAAATTGCCCGGGCGATAGCCTCCGAACGACTGCGGCGCGTCGACCAGCAGGCTTTCGGAATGGATCAGGCCGTCGTCGAGCGCGAGGCCGTACAGGAACGGTTTCAGCGTCGAGCCGGGCGAGCGCCAGGCACGCACCATGTCGACATGGCCAAGGCGCTGCGTGTCGCCGAAGGCGGCCGAACCCACGTAGGCGCGGGCTTCCAGCGTCGCGTTGTCGACCAGCAGCACCGCAGCCGAGGTGCGTTCCGGCAGGCGCGCGAGATAGTCGGTCACGCGGGCTTCCAGCGCGCGCTGCAGACCGGCGTCGATCGTTGTTTCGATGCGCCGTTGGCGCGGCCGTTCGGCGCGCAGGCGTTCGGCCAGCAGCGCGGCTGACAACGGTGGCTGCAGGCTGCGCGCGGCGACCGATTCGATGCGCGCGTCGTGCACCTCGGCCTGGCTCCAGCGGCCCAGTGCCGCCATCCGCGACAGCACCTTGTCGCGCGCCTTGCGTGCGACTTCCGGGTGGCGGTCGGGGCGCAACCGGCTCGGTGCCTGCGGCAGCACGGCGAGCAGGGCCGCCTCGGCGCGTGACAGCTTCGCGGCGGACTTGCCCAGATAAGCCCAGGCTGCGGCTTCGACGCCTTCGATGGTGCCGCCGAACGGTGCGCGCTGGAGGTAGATGGCGAGGATTTCGTCCTTGCTGAGGTGCGCTTCGAGCTGGAGCGCCCGCAGGATCTGGCGGATCTTGCCGCCGGCGCTGTGCGGCGTGCCGTCGAGGATGCGCGCAACCTGCATCGTCAGCGTGGAGCCACCGGAAACCAGGCGCCGATGCAGAAGCCACTGGCCGGCCGCGCGCGCCAGCGCCAACGGATTCACGCCGGGATGGCGGCGGAACCAGCGGTCTTCATAGGTCAGGAGTGCGTCGATGTAGAGCGGTGAAACCTCGTCGATGCGCACCGGATAGCGCCAGACGCCGTCGCGGTCGGGAAAGGCGCGCAGCGGCGAGCCGTCGCGGGCAAGCACGACGGTGCTGCCGCCGTCGCCGTCGGGCAGCGGCAGCGGAAACAGGCGGTCGAGCACGAAGGCGCAGGCCACCAGCAGCAGCGCGAAGGCAGCGCTGCGCTTGAGCCAGCGCCGGAGGCGGGCAGCGTTCACGACATCAGGGATGGGCGATGGCCGCCGGCGGTGCCGGCGGCGTGTGCGGGAAGGGAAAATCGCGGGGTGGCGAGGGGCGCGATGCGTTCATCTCGATGCCTTGCATCGCGTCCCCGCGCCGCCCTGCGGCGTTACGGTTCCACCACCTTGACCGATTCCGGCACGCTGCGGCCGATGCCGCGCACCTCCGGCATGTACATGTCCTCGACCATCGGCGGCGGCACGCGGAAGGTACCTGGAGACACCGCGCGCACCAGATAGAACACCTGCGCGCGCTGGCCCTTGGCGAGATTCAGCGCGGCCACGTAGCGGTCGTCGCGAAATTCCTCGTGGCGCACGTCGGCGGCCTGCGCGCGGTCGGTGATGGTGATGCCGTCGACGACCACGTCGGCCCATTGCTTGGCGTCGGTCAGGTTGAAGTTCTCGATCTCCAGTCCGCCGGGCAGCAGGTCGACCAGCAGCGCATCGGGCATTGCCTCGCGTGCCTCGATCTTCAGTCCGACGATGAGGCCGTCGCCTTCCTTCAGCGGCTGCGGCTC
>JASLGB010000183.1 GCA_030150315.1 Dokdonella sp.
CAGCATTACTACCTATCCTTATTACTGCGTCCCTCACGCACTCCTGGTCACGCCTCAGCTCACCCACACTTCGAATACCCACAATTCAAGCACGTCGCACAGCCATCCATGATGATGACCGCGTTCGTGTTGCACTTGTGGCACATCGTGGCGCCGGGCGGGAAGGCGCTGGATTCGGCGGGTTTGACGGATGCTTCCGCGCCGGCGCCGCCGAGGGAAACGTTGAAGCCGCCGTTGCCGGCCGCTTCGACGCTCAGGTCGGTGGCATCACTGTTTTTTTTTGAGCGGGCCTCGTACGCGGCGCGCTTCTCGGCGATGAGCTTTTTCTGGTGCTCGTCGAGTTCGGGATCGTGCAGCAGGCCGATCATCTTCATGTGCTGCTCGATGACGGCGCCGAGTTCGGCGACGATCGACGGCATGTAGACGCCTCCGGCCTTGAAGTAGCCGCCGCGCGGGTCGAACACGGCTTTCAATTCCTCGACGAGGAAGGTCACGTCGCCGCCCTTGCGGAACACGGCGGACATGATGCGCGTGAGCGCGACGATCCACTGGAAATGCTCCATGTTCTTCGAGTTGATGAAGATCTCGAAGGGCCGGCGCAGTTCGTATTCGGTGCCCTGGTTGAGCACGATGTCGTTGATGGTCACGTACAGCGAGTGCTCAAACAGCGGAGACTTGATCTTGTAGGTCGCGCCGATCAGCGTTTCCGGACGCTCGACCTTCTCGTGCATCTGGATGACTTCGGCGATCGGCTCCTGCGCGGGCTCGGCGGCGGGCGCGGGCTTGGCGGTGTCTTCGGGCTTGACGACGGCGTAGCCCTTGATCTTCTTCGTGATCTTCATTGCTGCTTTCCGGATTGCTGTTGTTGCGTGTTGCGGCGCCGGAGGTTCCGACGACGAGGGAGGCCAACGCGCAGGGCGCGATGGCGCTGCCCCGGCACGACGGCCTGATTACTTCTTCGCGCTCTTGCGCGGCGCGGCTTTCTTCGCGGCCTTCTTGACGGCCTTGCGCGCGACCTTCTTCACGGCTTTTTTGGCGACCTTTTTCGCGGCGGCCTTTTTCACCGTTTTCTTCGCGGCCTTTTTGGCGACTTTCTTGGCCGCTTTCTTCACGGCCTTCTTTGCCGCGGTCTTCTTTTTCGCGGCCGCTGCGAGTTCGTCCTTGCTCTTGTGGCGCATGTCGGCGGCGTGTGCGCGCTGGTAGGTCTGGATGTCCTTGAACGTGCCGTCGGCGTTGCGGACGGCGTAGAGCTTCTTGCCGGCGCTGCTGTACATCGTCGTGCGTCTGCGGGTGGCCATGCGTTCCTCCGGATGCGAACCAAGGACTTCCGGCCAGCCGCTAAGGCCGGCAGGACCCAACGAGCCGTCTCAGCGGCGCCGCGCGGCTTTCTTCGCGACTTTCTTCACCGCCTTCTTGGCGGGGGCCTTCTTCATCGGCTTCTTCGCGACGGCTTTCTTCGCGACCTTCTTCACGGCCTTTTTCGCGCTCTTCTTGGCGACGACCTTCTTGGCGGCTTTCTTCGCGGGCTTCTTGGCGACGACTTTCTTGACGGCCTTCTTCACCGCCTTTTTCGCGGCTGCGGCCTTCTTCGCGACTTTCTTGACCGCCTTCTTGACGGCGCGCTGATCGGCCTTGGCCGTTGCCTTGGCTTTCGAGGCTACCTTCTTGGCGTCCTTCTTCACCGTCGCCGCGGCTTTCTTCGCGTCCTTCTTCACGGTGGCAACGGCTTTCTTCTCGGCGGCGCCGGCCTTGCTGACGAGCTGCTTGGCCTTGGCAACGACGCCTTGCACGCGGCGTGCCGCCTGCTTGCGTGCCTTGACCGCCTTGTCGGCGACCTTCTTCGCGGTGTGCTGCACGGCTTCCTTCGCGTCGGTCGCGGCGTTGCTGACCGAGGTCGCCACCGCGCTGGCCGCGTCGCTGATCGCGCCGCCGATCTGCGCCGCGCCTTCCTTCATGTTGTCGAACGAACCGCCTTCACTGTGCATGGTCGAATCCCCTCTCCGGTTTCTTGACTATGGTTGGTCGGACTTCTCGTTACAGGCTGGACGCAGCAACTGCGCGCCGATACTCAACGCTCAAAACTTGCCGTAGTAGCCTTCCTTGAGCGCATCGAACAGATTGGCCGCGGTGTGCGTTTCGCCATCGTACTCGATCTCTTCGTTGCCCTTGACTTCCACCACGGAACCGTCGTCGAGTTCGAAACGGTAGGTGGTGTTGGCGAGATCATGCTCCTTGACGAGCACGCCTTGGAAGGCCGCCGGGTTGAAGCGGAACGTGGTGCAACCCTTGAGGCCCTGCTGGTGGGCGTAACGGTAGATGTCCTTGAAATCCTCGTAGGGATATTCGGTGGGGACGTTGGCGGTCTTGGAGATCGAGGAATCGACCCATTTCTGCGCGGCGGCCTGGATGTCGACGTGCTGTTTGGGCGAGATGTCGTCGGCGGGGACGAAGTAGTCCGGCAGCTTTTCGCCGGCTTCCTGCGAGTACGGCATCGCCTTGCCGTTGATGAGTTCGCGGTAGGCGAGCAGCTCGTAGCTGTAGACCTCGACCTTTTCCTTGGACTTCTTGCCCTCGCGGATCACATTGCGGCTGTAGTGGTGGGCGAAGCTCGGCTCGATGCCGTTGCTCGCGTTGTTGGCGAGCGAGAGCGAGATCGTGCCGGTCGGCGCGATCGAGGAGTGGTGGGTGAAGCGCGCACCGGTTTCGGCGAGTTCGGCGACGAGTTCGGGCGCGGCTTCGGCGACGGGCTGCATGTAGCGCGAGTACTTCGCGTGCAGCACGCGGCCGGGAATCGCATCGCCGATCTTCCAGCCGTCGGCGACCATTTCCGGACGCTTGCGCAGCATGTCGCCGGTGACGGCGAATTCCTTGGCGAGGATCGGCGCCGGGCCTTTTTCCTTGGCGAGCGAGAGCGCGACTTCCCAGCCGGCGAGCGCCATTTCGCGGCTCACGTCTTCGGTGAACGCGCACGCGTCCGGCGTGCCGTAGCGCTTGCGCAGCATGGTCAGCGTGCTGCCCAGACCGAGGAAACCCATGCCGTGGCGGCGCTTGCCCATGATCTCGTTGCGCTGCTGCTCGAGCGGCAGGCCGTTGATCTCGACGACGTTGTCGAGCATGCGCGTGAACACGCGCACGACTTCCTTGTACTCGTCCCAGTCGAAGCGCGCATTCGGGCCGAACGGGTCGCGCACGAAGGTGGTGAGGTTGACCGAGCCGAGCAGGCACGAACCGTACGGCGGCAGCGGCTGCTCGCCGCAAGGGTTGGTCGCGCGGATGTTCTCGCACCACCAGTTGT
>JASLGB010000227.1 GCA_030150315.1 Dokdonella sp.
CGAGGCGACGCGCCTTGGCGCGTGGGACTTCATCGAAAAGCCGATCTCGCTGACCAAGCTGCTGCTGGTCGTCGGCCACGCGCTCGAGGCCGGCCGGCTCAAGCGAGAGAACGAGGGCCTGCGACGGCAATTGCCGGCACCGGCCGAGCTGGTCGGCTCGGGCCGCGCGACGCAGGCGCTGCGCGCGCAGATCGAGAAAGTGGCCGCGCACGATACCGGCGTGCTGGTGCAGGGCGAGCCGGGCACCGGCAAGGAAACACTGGCGCGCGCGCTGCACGAGCGCAGCGCGCGACGCAAGGGGCCGTTCGTGACGGTCGCCGCCGGAGCGATCGCGCGGGAACACGCCGCGGTCGCCTTGTTCGGCGTGGAAGACGGCGCCAGCCTCCAGCACGGCCTGATCGAGCAGGCCAATGGCGGCACCCTGTTCCTGGACGAGGTCGCCGACCTCGACCCCGAATTGCAGCTGCGCCTGTCCAGCGTGATCGAGCGCCGTGCGCTGATCCGCTGCGGCGGCCATGAGCCGATCGGCATCGATGCGCGCATCGTCGCCGCGACCGCGCACGATCTGGAGGCGCTGGTCGCCGCCGGGCGTTTCCGCGAGGAGCTGTACTACCAGCTCAAGGTCGTGCCGATGGCCGTGCCGCCGCTGCGCGAGCGCAGCGACGACATTCCCGAACTGCTGCGCTATCACGCCGACTGGTTCGCCAACCGGGACAAGTTGCCGTACCGCCATTTCCCGGTCGCCGTGCAGAATCGCCTGCGCCACTACGCCTGGCCGGGCAACCTGCGCGAACTGCGCAACCTGGTGCAGCGCCTGCTCGTGCTCGGCAGCGGTGGCGATGTCAGCCTGGACGAGGTGGAACTTGCGCTCGGGCAGGCTGCGCCACACGACGCGGCGGCGGAAACGCCGGCTGCGACGGCGAGCACGAGCGATGCGGCGATCGACTTCGGCCTGCCCCTGCGCGAAGCGCGCGAGCAGTTCGAGCGCGCCTACCTGCTGCACCAGCTCGATGCGGCCGGCGGCAGCGTCGGCAAGCTGGCCAAGGCCGTCGGCATGGAGCGCACGCACCTGTACCGGAAGCTGAAGGATCTGGACATCGACCCGCGCGCGGTTGCGCGCGAGGGCGGCTGATCGAGTGACCGCAACGCACGAGGAGGGATCGACATGCACAGGATGATGGCGATGGCGATGGCTTTGGCGGGGCTGCTGCTGGCGGTCGAGGCGTCCGCCGCGGGCGTGAAGATCGCCGACAAGACGATCGAGGCGAAAACCGACGCCTACGAAATCGGCGTGCACTACCCGCAGACCGGCGTCGCGGCGATCGACCGGCCGATCGCCACCTGGATCGAGCGCGAGGTTGCCACCTTCAAGCAGGAAGCCGCGCCGGAGCAGGAGTCGGTCGCCGGCGCATGGACGCTGGACATCGGCTACACCGTCGAGCGCAACGACGATCAGGCACTGGCCCTGCTGTTCAGCCTGTCCAGTTACACCGGCGGGGCGCATGGCAGCCATGGTTTCGTGACCTACAACTTCCTGCTGCCCGATGGCGCGCGCGTGGATCTGGCGCAGGTGCTCGATGGTCGCCGCGGCCTCGGCAAGCTGAGCGCGCTGGCGGTCGCCGACCTGAAGAAGCAGCTGCTGACGCCGGACGGCATGAGCGACGCGGAGTGGATCGAGCGTGGCGCCGGGCCGGAATGGGGCAACTTCGAAACCTTCCTGCTGCTGCCGGATGCGCTGCGGCTGGAATTTCCGCAATACCAGGTGGCGCCGTATGCGGCCGGCCCGCAGCAGGCCAGCGTGCCGCTGGCGGCGCTGGACGGCTTCCTGCGCAAGGATCTGCGCGCGCCGGCGGCCTCGTTCGACTGCGCCAGGGCGGCCTCGACGGTGGAGCGCGCGATCTGCGCCGATGGCTCGCTGGCCCAGCTCGACCGCGAGCTGGCTGCAACCTATGGCCGGCGACTGCAGGAAACCGCCGGCGCCAGCGACAAGGACGTGATTCGGGCGGCGCAGCGCACATGGCTGCAGCAGCGCGATGCCGTCTGCAGGAACGGTTCCGGCGAGGCGCTGGCGCGCTGCCTGACCGACGCCTATCGCGCGCGTCTGGCGGAGTTTTCCGCGTCCTCCGCCGAGCCGTGAATGGACGGCCATTCAGCTGCCGTTTGCTGCGGCGCGGAACTTGCACGCCGACGGACTGTCTCATGAACCAGATTCATCCACACTCCCTTCACCGCGCGATGTCGCAATCGCGCGGTTTTTTTATGGACGCGGATCGTCCGTGCGCGCTTGGCTGCGGCAGCGCCGCGTGTGCGGGCCGATGATCCGGCCCGACCCGAACTCTGCAAACCGAAGGAGATTTCCCATGCGACTCGACGGCAAAGTGGCAATCGTGACCGGTGCGGCCAGCGGCATCGGCAAGCGCATCGCCGAGGTCTACGCGGAAAACGGCGCGGCGGTGGCCATCGCCGACATCAACCTGGAAGCGGCCAATGCGACCGCGAAGGAACTGACCGACCGCGGCGCTAAGGCGATCGGCATCGCCATGGATGTGACCGACGAAGCCGCCGTCGATGCGGGCGTGGACGAGGTCGCCAAGCAGCTCGGGGCGGTCGACATCCTGGTTTCCAATGCCGGCATCCAGATCGTCGATCCGCTGGACAAGTTCAGTTACGCCGACTGGAAGAAGCTGATGGCGATCCATCTGGACGGTGCGTTCCTGACCACGCGCGCGGCGCTGCGTCACATGTATGCGCGCGGCAAGGGCGGCGCGGTGATCTACATGGGCTCGGTGCACTCGAAGGAAGCATCGAAGCTGAAGGCGCCCTACGTCACCGCCAAGCACGGCCTGATCGGGCTGGCCAAGGTCGTGGCGAAGGAGGGCGCCGAGCACGGCGTGCGCGCCAACGTGATCTGCCCCGGCTTCGTGCGCACGCCGCTGGTGGAAAAGCAGATTCCCGAGCAGGCGAAGGAGCTGGGCATTTCCGAAGAAGACGTGGTCAAGAAGGTGATGCTGAAGGACACCGTCGACGGCGAATTCACCACGGTCGACGACGTCGCCGCCTGCGCCCTGTTCTTCGCCGGCTTCGAAACCAATGCGCTCACCGGACAGAGCATCGTCGTCAGTCATGGCTGGTGCATGCAATGACAAGCCGCGCCCCGCGTCGGGCCGCGCAGGATCCGGCGAGGCAGGCCGCCGCGCCGGCCTCTTCGGCGCCGCTGACGCCGGCGCAACTGTCGGAACGCTACGAGGTCGTGGCGCTGGTTCTGCAAGGCGGTGGCGCACTCGGTTCCTACCAGTGCGGCGTGTACGAGGCCCTGCACGAGGCGGCGCTGAGGCCGAACTGGTTCGCCGGCACCTCGATCGGTGCGATCAATGCCGCGATCCTTGCCGGCAACGCGCCGGAGCGGCGCATCGAACGCCTGCGCGGATTCTGGGAAACGATCTGCGAGCCGAACGGCGCCGCTGCGCCGATCGCGCTCGGCGTGCGCTCCACGCTGGCCTGGCTGCCGGCGACGCATGCGCTGGATGTGTGGTCGAACGCGCTCGGTGCGCTGGGTGCGCTGGCGTTCGGCCAGAGCGGATTCTTCCAGCCGCGCGTACTGCCGCCGTTCCTGTTCGAGGACGGCAGCGCGAAGGCGACCAGCTTCTACGACGTTTCGCCGCTGAAGGCGACGCTGGAGCGCTTCGTCGACTTCGATCGCATCAACCACGACGACGGCGTGCGGCTTTCTGTCGGCGCCACCCACGTCGCCAGCGGCAACTTCCGCTATTTCGATTCCGCGCACGAGCCGATCCGCGCCGAGCACATCATGGCCTCGGGTGCCTTGCCGCCGGCGTTCCCGGCGATCGAGATCGACGGCGAGTCCTACTGGGATGGCGGCCTGGTGTCCAACACGCCACTCGACCACGTGCTGTCGGAGCAGCCGCGCCGCGACAGCCTGGTGCTGCAGGTCGACTTGTGGAGCGCGAAGGGCGAGCTGCCACGTTCGCTGATGGACGTGCTCGAACGGCAGAAGGAAATCCAGTTCTCCAGCCGCACGCGCTTTGGCACAGACACGCTGGCGCGATTGCAGGCGCTGCGCCATGCACTGGGCGAACTGCTGCGCGAAGTGCCGGCCGAGCGGCTGGATCCGAAGCTGCGCGAAGCGCTGGCGCCGTGGACCAGCGATTGCGTGTCCAACATCGTGCATCTGATCTATCGCGCCAAGCCGTACGAGCAGCAGTTCAAGGATTACGCGTTCGGACTCGGCACGATGCGCGAGCATTGGGAATCGGGGCGGGCGGACATGGAGCAGACGCTGGAATTTCCGGAATTCTTCCTGAAGCCGCCGCGCGATATCGGAATCGCCACGCACGACGTGCATCGCCTCGTCGCCGCGCGCCGGCAGCGGCGATAATCCGGCCATGAGCACGGATTTCATCACGCGTTTGCGCACGCAACTGGGCGGCCCCCGCGACGGCGCCCTGTTGCGTTTCTCGCTTGGCCAGGCCCTGCTCGGCAACGGCGACGCCGCCGGCGCGGTGGTGGCGCTGCGCGAGGCGATCGACTTCGACCCGAACTACTCCGCGGCATGGAAACTGCTCGGTCGCGCCCTGGCCGAGTGCGGCGACATCGAAGGCGCGGCCGCGGCGTTCGCGCAAGGCATCGACATCGCGCAGGCGCGCGGTGACGTGCAGGCCGCGAAGGAAATGTCGGTATTCCTCAAGCGGCTGAGCAAGCCGGCGCCCTGAGCCGTTCTCGGGCGCGCGGACTGTCCTTTGCGTTACCGCGCGTGGCGGCGGCATCGGCCTGATCGCATGGCCAACCCGTCCGCACGGATCAGCAGGGTTATTCAGGGGACGGGTGTGGTCGTGTCCGGCCAGCGCTTGTACGACCACTGGTACTGCGTGAACGCAAGACGCACGCAGTCCTCGACGCCGCGATTCAGGGCGGCGCAGGCGATCTGCGTATCGGCGTCGTCGATGCCATTCGCCGCGGGCAGGAAGTGCAGGCGATAGCCGGCGCCACGCGGCAGACGCTCCATGAAGGCGAACAGCACGGTGGCGCCGGTGCGCTGGGCCAGGCGCGGCAGCAGCACCATGGTCGGTGCCGGCACACCGAAAAACGGCGCCGCCACGCCTTCGCCCGCCTTGGGCTGCTGGTCGGGCAGGATGCCGACCACGCCGCCTGCGGCCAGGCGCTTGTACAGCGTGCGCACGCCGCTGCCTTCGGCGCGAACCTGCTCCACCGGCTGTGCGCCGCGCACGGCGCGCAGCAGGGGTTCGACCCACGGCTGGCGCGGCGGTCGATACAGGATCGACATCGGCGTGCGGCTGGCGAGCCAGTAGTTGAGCAATTCCCAGCAGCCCAGATGCGGTGCAGCGACGATCAGACCGCGCCCGGATTCGAGCGCGGCTTGAAACAGGGCCTCACCGCGCGTTTCCCGCACCAGCTCCAGTGCCTGTTGCGGCTTCTTGCCCCAGATCGCGGCGATCTCGCATACCGCCTTGCCGGTTTCCATCGCGATGTCGCGCCCGATCGCATGTCGCGTTTGAGCGTCGTTTTGCGTATCAGCCAGAGCAAGATTTCGTTCGATCACGCGACGGCTGCGGCCGCCGCCCCGCCACAGGCAGCGGCCGAGCAAGGCGCCGATGGCCTGCAGCAGCGACAGTGGCAGCAGGCCCCCGAGGCGCAGTACGGCATGCACCACGGTGGCCTGCCAGGTCGAGGAAAGGGGACTCATGGCGAAGGGTTTGACGTGAAAGCGGCGATTGTATCGGGCACGCTGGCCTGCGGACCGCACGTCTTGACCGGCGCGCATCGCAGCGCGGACGATGCCGGCCCCGCAAGCGGAGTCGAACATGATCGCCCTGATCCAGCGCGTGCAAGAGGCGCGTGTCGAAGTCGATGGCCATGTCGTCGGCGCCATTGGCGCGGGCCTGCTGGCGCTGATCGGCGTGCAGCCGGCCGATGGCGAGGCGCAGGTGCAGCGCCTGCTCGAGCGCGTGCTCGGCTATCGCGTTTTTTCCGATGCCGAGGGACGCATGAATCGCTCGCTGGCAGACACCGGTGGTGGCCTGTTGCTGGTATCGCAATTCACCCTGGCCGCGGACACGCGCTCGGGCATGCGGCCGGGATTTTCCACGGCGGCGGCGCCGGCCGATGCGGAACGCTGGTTCGACCGTCTGGTCGGGCTGGCGCGCGAGCGGCATCCGCCGGGGGTGGAAACCGGGCGCTTCGGTGCCCATATGAAGGTCCACCTCGTCAACGACGGGCCGGTGACGTTCCGCCTCGAAGCGAACTGACCGCACGGGAATTCCGGTGTCGGGCCGGTTTCGACATCTTGAATCAAATCAAGGCTTTGGGTCGCCCTTGACGCGGCTCCTATACTTCTTTTCCTTTGCCGTACAGAACTTTCCGGAAACTACGTGGCCGCCGAACACAATCAGGAGCAGCAGTCCGAAATCAAGACCCTGATCATCAAGGGTAAGGAGCAGGGCTATCTGACCTACGCCGAAGTCAACGATCACCTGCCCGACGACATCGTCGATCCGGAGCAGATCGAAGACATCATCGGCATGATCAACGACATGGGCATCGAGGTGCATGAAGTTGCGCCCGAT
>JASLGB010000231.1 GCA_030150315.1 Dokdonella sp.
GAGCGCGAAATGGCCGACGCGATCCTCGGCTTCGCGCGCACGCGCCCGATCGACCTGACCGGCAAGGACACGCTGAAGCAGCTGCTCGCCTTGATGCAGCGCGCGTCTCTGGTGATGACGCCCGACTCCGGGCCCATGCACATGGCCAATGCCGTCGGCACGCCGGTGCTGGGCCTGCATGCGGCGAGCAATCCGGATCGCTCCGGGCCGTATTCGGATCGCCGCTGGTGCGTCGATCGCTACGATGCCGCCGCACGCGCCTTCCGCAAGAAACCCGCCACCACGCTGCCGTGGGGGGCCAAGCTGGAATACAAGGGCGTCATGGACCTGATCGAGGTCGACGACGTGATCGAACGCCTGCACGCCTTCGAGGCGCACCGCAGCTCGTCTCAGCGATAGTCCTCGTAGGACTTTTCCTCGACCAGTGTGGAGCCGAGCTTTTCGTTGATCGCGCGCTTCAACGCCGCGCGCTGGTCGTTGGTCACATAGACCGATCGCGCCAGCTCGATGAACTCGGCACCGAACGCCTTCGCCTTTTCCTTCAGGCGGATGCGGTCTTCGATGTCCCAAAGCGCTTCGTTGACTTCGCGCAGGCCGGCACGCTCGGCGCTGATGTCGGTGCGGGACGCGGCATCGGCGTTCCAGGTCGCGTTCAAAAGATCCAGTTCAACCCGCACGTTGGCGAGCTTGGCCGCATCGGCGATGCGCTGGGACTTGATCTCGAGGATCGTGATCTTGTCGATCAGCTCGCCGTGGGAAATCGGGATGGAGATCGTGCTCATGGAATCGTCGCCTCGATGTTCGCCCGACGCGGGGCAAAGCGGATATCCGAAAACGAAAAAAGGGCCCGCGAGGGCCCTTTTTCGTTTCTGGCGGAGAGGGTGGGATTCGAACCCACGTTACGGCATAACCGTAAACCGGATTTCGAATCCGGCGCATTCGACCACTCTGCCACCTCTCCAGAAATCGTCCGTCGGATCCAGCCTCGCGATCCGTCGGTACTCCATGCAGTGGCCGCAATGGAGGGGCGCGCATCATACGAGTGCGCACGCTCCAGCACAAGCCTTTCGATGATCGGTCACAGATCGCGCGCGATGCGGAAGCCGACGCGTGCGCTGCGCGCGTCGCCTGCCGCCGACAGGCGGAACGCCGAACGCACCTGGTCGGGGTCGCTGCCCCACGAGCCGCCACGCACGACACGGCGCTCGCAGCCCGGGTTGACCCACGCCTTGCTGTTGCGCGGAGCGCGCACGTAGTTGTCGTGCCAGCAGTCCTCCACCCATTCGGAGACGTTGCCTTCCATGTCGTACAGGCCAAACGCATCGGCAGCGAACGATCGCACCGGCGCCGGCCCCCAGAACCCGTCGCTGTAGCGCGGAAATGCGCTGGACCAGCTGCGGCGCGAGGGCGAGCGGTCGCCCTCGCCGGTGAAGTTGCCGACTATCTTGTCCGGATCGCCATCGCCCCACGGATAGCGCGTGGTCGATCCGGCGCGCAGTGCGTACTCGAATTCGGCCTCGCTCGGCAGGCGGTATTTCTTGCCGGTACGCGCCGACAGCCAGGCCAGATACGCCTGCGCGTCGTTCCACGAGACATTGATGACCGGCAGATTGTCGGCCGCCTTGTCGCCGTGGTAGTCGTTCTGCCAGCTCATGCCGGCACGATTCACGATGCGCCCGGTGCTTTCGTCGTAGACGGCGGCGCCGCCGAGGCGTTCGGCGTCGGTGACGTACTTGGACGCGCGCACGAACTCGCGGAACTGGCCGACGCTGACTTCGGACTGGCCCATTGCGAAACCGATCTCGATGCGCACGCGCCGCTGCGGTTCCTCGCTGTCGGTGTGGCCTGTCTCGTCCGCCGGAGAGCCCATCACGAACTGGCCGGTCGGGATCACGACCAGCGCCGGCGCATTGCCGGCGATGTCCAGAAAGGAATCGCGGATGACCTGCCCGGGCTTCAGGCTTGCGTACAGGCGCGCGTTGCTCAGGCGCTGGTTGAACTCGTCGATGCCGGCCAGATCCGCACTGATCGCCTGCGCCCGTTTCGCTAGCTCCTCGGCCAGATCGGCATTGCCGGAATCGAGCGCGGATACTGCCTGCGCCAATACGGTTTCCGCGCGCTGACGCCGGATGCCATCGATGCGTCCACGCGTATCGAGCAGGGCTTGCGAGCCGGGTCGGATCGCGGAGGCCAGACCCAGCATGCGGTCTGCCTGGTCGAAGTTGTCCTGCGCCGCGTCACGCAAGGCGTTGTCGAGATAGCTGCGCTCGATGCCGGCCAGTCCCGCGTCGACGAGACGATTTCCGGGATCGAGCTGCGCGGCCTTGCGATACACCTCCAGCGCGTTCTCGCCCGGCGGCTCGGTGACCTTGCCCGCCTTGATCAGGTCGGCGGCCTTGGTCAGCATCGGCAGGATCTCGCGCAGCGTCGCGATACGCGTCTTCGCGGCCTCAAGCTCCTGCGGCGAATGCGGCAGGTCGGCATACACCGCGGCGTATCTCTGCGCGCCGGCTTCGTCGCCGCGGTCGATGGCCGCGAAGGTCCAGTCGCGCACCGCGCCTGCAATGCGCTCGAGGCCCGTTATGGCCTCGAGGTTGTCCGGCGATCCGGCCAAGGCCGCGCGGTACAGGGCAACCGCCCCGTTCTTCGGATCGAGCAAGGCTCCCTTTCCTTCGGCCTCGCGTGCACGATCGAGCAGGACCGCGACTTCCTTGCTGGTCGGCGCGGGCGGCCCCATGCGCACGGCATCGGCGAAGGAGGTGCCCACTTCCTGCGTTGATGGCTGGGGCAGCGGCGCCGACGGCTCCTGCGGCAGGACCGACCACGGCACGGCCGCCTGCTGGCCAGGCGCCGTGCTGGTGGCGACCGATTCGGTTTCGGTCTCGGTTTCCAGGTTCAGCAATCCCGGGAAAAAGCGCCACGCCAGCGCGAACGCGAGCAGCGCCAGGCCGGCGGTGGCACCGAGTGTGGATTGCTTGCTTGTCGCATCGCGTCCGGGCATGGTGACCGATTATCCGTGCTCGCCGTCGCCAGTAGAAGCATTGCGCGACCACACTGCCCCCTTCGAGGAGTTTCGCTTGTCCGATTGGATCGACCAAACCGAACGCCTTGCCCGCTTCGTCGACAAGGCGCCAACGACGATCGGGCTCGATACCGAGTTCATGCGCATCTCCACCTTCCTGCCGAAACTGGCACTGGTGCAGGTCGAAATCGAAGGCCAGGCAGCTTTGATCGATCCGGTCGCGATCGATGATCCGACGCCGCTGGCGGCTGTGCTGAGCGACCGCTCCCGTACCGTTGTCATGCACAGCGCCAGCGAGGACATCGAGGCACTGGCGACGTGGAAGTGCACGCTGGCCACGCTGTTCGACACCCAGATCGCCGCGGCGTTTGCCGGGCTTGGTGCGGGACTGGGATACCAGAAGCTCGTCGCCGAGCTGCTCGGCGTGGAACTGACCAAGGGCGAAACGCGCTCGGACTGGCTGCAACGGCCGCTCAGCCCGAAGCAGCTCGATTATGCCGCGCAGGACGTCGTGCACCTGCCCGCCCTGCATGCCGAATTGTCCGCACGGCTGGAGCGCCGCGGTTTTCTTGAATGGTTCCGGCACGATTGCGCCCGCCTGCTCGAACGCAGCCGCGAAAGCGACCCGGAACCGCAGCAGGCGCTGCGTGGCGCGGCCGACTGGGAACGCCCGGCTCAGGCCCTGCTGCGCCGGGTTCTGCTGTGGCGCGAAAAGACCATACGCATCATCGACCGGCCGCGCCCCTGGCTGCTGGACGACGCGCATGCCCTCGACCTGTGCT
>JASLGB010000277.1 GCA_030150315.1 Dokdonella sp.
TGGATCCTCGGTGCCTGCGCCTGCGGCTTGCTCGCCCGTGTCCTGGCAGCGGACGATCTTGCCGCCGCACCGGTGCGTGTCGGCGTGGTCGCCGCACTGCTGGGCGTGGCGGGATGGGCGGTCGCGTGGCGACGTCGTGTGCGCTTCGAGTTCGAGCGCCCGACCCGCCTCGAAGCCATCGTCGCCACGGTGCTGCTGGTCTTGCTCGGCTTGCGTGCCTGGATGCTCGCCACCGACATCCTGATGCACCCCACCTTGCCGTGGGATGCGTGGGCCGTATGGCAGGCCAAGGCCAAGGCTGCCGTCCTAGCCGGCCACTGGATGCCCTATGTCTCGTTCGATGAGTGGCTGGCAGCGCCCGGCGACCTGCGCACGACGCACGCCTGGCGCTATCCGGAACTGCTGCCGTGGATCCTCGTCTGGTTTGCCGGCGCCAGCGGCTGGGTCGAGCCGTTGATCAATCTTTCGTGGCTGGTGCTGTGGGCGGCCTTGTTGCTGGTGCTCTACGGCCAGTGGCGCGCGCTCGGCTTGCCGCGACTGGTGGCGCTGGTCGGTGTCTACGGTTTCGGTACCCTGCCGCTGGTCGATGCGCATGTCGCCTTGGGTGGCTATGCCGACCTCTGGCTTGCTGCCGTGTTGGCGGTGGGCGTGCAATCCTGGTTGCTCTGGAGCTGCCGTGGCGAAACGCGGCAGGTGGCCCTGGTCGCGCTGGCCTTGTTGCTGCTGCCGATGATCAAGCTGGAAGGCGCGGCCTGGGCGATCGCGCTGGGCGGCGCCTGCGTGCTGACCACGCTGCCACTGCGGATTCGCGCCGGCCGGCGCATGGCGGGCATCGCCCTGGTGGTGTGCGCGGTGGCTTTGTCGTTCGCGCTCGGTTCGGCGTGGATCGGTGCCGCGCTGGAATATCTGTCGGACGGGCTGGAACTCGATCCTATGCGCATTGCCCGCTCGTTCGGCGCACTGGCCAACGCGCTGTGGGGGCAGTGGAACTGGAATCTTTTGTGGTTCGCCTTGCCGGTCCTGCTTTGGAGCGGGCGCAGGGAGTGGATGTCCGATCCGGTGGCGCGCCGTCTGGCGGAATTCGTGGCGGTTTCGTTCTGCGCGATCGTCGCCTTGTTCGCGTTCACCACGGCCTCGCGTTACGCGCAGAGCTATTCGGCGGTGAACCGCCTGTTGCTGCAGGCGACGCCGCTGCTGGTTGGCCTGTTCGGATTCGCCTTGGGGGCAGCACTGGGCAACGGCCCTGCCGATGGCATGTCGCTGTTGCGCCGGCACAGCACGGGCCGCCGGGAAGTCGACGCGCGTCCTTAGCGCGGCAGCAGCCCGGTCGTAGCGCGGCTGCGGCGGAAAGCAGCCTTCGTCGCAATTGAATGGCGCTGACGCATCGCGGTGATTTCTGCCGCATTCCGGCGCCGCGCCGCGCCCTTGCTGAATTTTCTGCGCGCCACGTGGCGCGCTTTCGCATCCGGCTGTGCTGGCTCAAGCTGTCAGGTGTTCTGCCGGCGTCCGCGCCGAAGGGCGGTCGGGTGGATGGATTGATCCGTCTTCAGGCTGATATTTGATTCTACCTTGGGATGACGTTCTAATCAGCATGTCCACCTCTGGTCTTGGGTGGTGTCGTGCGGCGGCGGGAACGAACGATCCGCAATCGGGCGACGATGGGGCAGGTTTCGGGGAACCTGCGCGATGGGTCCGTTTGCGATTGGGGAAAATCAATGTCTTTCAAAATGTCCATGCTTGCCCGCTTCGCGGTGGGGCTTGCGATCGCGATCGCCGCGATCGGGTCGGCCTCCGCGCGCATCATCGAAATCCAGATCAATCAGGTTCGCGGTGCCGATGCGCGCGTCGATTACCCAGCCCTGACTCGTTACGGGCCTTGGGACGACCGCAACTACGAACTCACCAAGGAAGACCTCGCCTACCTTTCGCCGAACGAGACGGAATCGCGTGATCCCACGCCGGCGTTCTTTCGCGTCTGGATGCGAAAGACGGCGATAGCCGACGGAAACCCGTTGCCGACCGAGGGCCCGGATCAGTATCCGCGCAGCGCAGTCAACACGTTCCTGCAGCGCTTCGAAGGGCTGGAGATCGATGGCAAGTACTATCGCGGCATCAACCGCATCGAGGGCAACCGCTTCGAAGTGTTCGAAGAGGAAGAGCTCGAGGAAATGGGCGAGTCTTGGCCGCGCTTTGTTACCGGCGAGGTCAAGATCACCAGTCCGCAGGGGGCCGAAGAAACCGCCATCGCGATCAATCCGGTCAATACGAACTACGTGATCGCAGGGTCCAACGGCCCGGGCAATGGTCAGAAGATGTGGCGTTCGACCGACGGCGGAGCGACGTGGAGCAGTGCGATCAGCCTGTCGGGCAATACCTGCTGCGACGCCAGTGTCGGCTGGTCCACTGACGGACTCATCGCTTACACGACCACTCTCATCAATTGCGGGGCATCCTGTGGCGTGGCGTTCTATCGTTCGACAGACTACGGTCAAACGTGGGTGCAGAGTACGCCCTTGCTGGTCAACTCCGGATCGGACAAGGAGTATCTCCATGTCGACTCGTATCCGGGCTCGCCCTACAAGGACAACATCTATGTGTCCTGGCATCAGAGCAACGTGCAGAAATTTGCGCGTTCGACCGACAAGGGGCTCACCTTCAGTACGCCGCTGACGCTGGACTCGACCTTCAAGGGCATCGGCAGCGACATCACCAGCGACAAGCAGGGCAATGTCTACTACTTCTTCCCGTCCACCGGGGGTCGTCAGATCCGTGTGGTGAAGTCCACCGATGGCGGCGTGTCGTTTGCGCCGAGCGGCATCAAGATCGCCGACACCAAGGCCTCGTTCGACTTCCCGCTGCCGTCGATGTCCACGCGCAACGCCTTCATCTATGTCGCGGCCGATACCGACCTCAGCAACGGACCGTATGGCAACAGCCTCTACGCCGCGTGGTCGGACACCTACGCCACCGACAACGATTCCAGCGCCAGTGCAAACCACGCCCGCGTGCAGGTCGGCTATTCGCGCGACGGCGGTGCCACGTGGACCGTCACCACGCCGCATCCGACCAGCGACCAGAACACGGTCGATCGCTACCAGCAATGGCTGAAGGTCGACCAGTGGGGCCGAGTCCATGTCGTCTACTACGACACGCGCCACAGCACCAATCGCACGGGCATCGACGTGTACTACTCCGTCTCGCTGGATGGCGCGCAGACCTGGAGCGTGCCGCGCCGCCTGACCACGGCCACCTCGCCCAAGATCAACACCTCGATGGAGTGGGGCGATTACAACGGCATGGACATGGCGATGAACGACATCATTGCCATCTATACCGACAATCGGGCTGGCGTGGACGTTTGGGGCATTGGAGGCTTCGCCGATGCCCCTGGCCCGGATTACGGGATGGCGGTGCCGGCCGAAAGTCAGCAGATCTGCGCAGGCAGCTCGATCGATCCGGTGACGGTAACGTTGTCGTCGTTGTCGGGCTACGCCGGAACGGTCGCGCTGAGCTTGCCGTCGCTGGATCCCTCGGCTTTCAGCGGCGGCATGTTCCAGCCATCTTCCGTGACGATCCCGGCCAACGGCAGCGGTACCTCGGTGTTGACGCTGGGCACCAAGCCGACGGCAGCGGCTGGCACCTACTCGATCCTTGTCCGCGGCGTCGACAACCAGGCCTCGCCGATCCAGCATGAGGCCTCGTTCAATGTGCAGATCGTCGCCGGCGCCCCGGCCGCTCCGACCTTGACTGCTCCGGCCAACGGCGCGACGGGCGTGCTGCCGAATCCGACGTTCACATGGGCAGCCAACGCGGCTGCGACCGGCTACACCATCGAGCTGGCGACGGACAGCGGCTTCGGCACGATCGTCGAAACCGGCACGCCGAACAGCAACAGCTGGACGCCGACCGCCTCGCTCGGATCGTTGACGACCTACTACTGGCGCGTGAAGGCGGCGAACATCTGCGGCAGCAGTGCCACCTCGAGTGTCTTCAGCTTCACCACCGGCGGCTCGTACACGATCGGCGGCACCGTCAACGGCCTGAACGGGCCGGGCCTGACGCTGAAGCTCAACAACGGCGCCCCGCTGGCGATCGCACAGGGCGATACCTCGTTCGTGTTCCCGAACAGCCTGCCGACCGGCACGGCGTACTCGGTCACCGTCGGTGCCGCGCCGTCCGGCCAGACCTGCACCGTGGCCAATGGCAGCGGAACCGTCGGCATGGCCAATGTCACCAATGTGGTGGTGAACTGTGTCGATCTGCCGCCGGAAGCGCACACCATCGGTGGTCGCGTGCGCGGACTGACGGCGCCGGGGCTCGTGTTGCAGTTGAACGGCGGCCTGACCGTCACGCAGAACAGCAACGGCCTGTACGCGTTCTATCCCGGCCTGCCGCCGGGCGTTGCCTACACGATCGCGGTGATGACACAGCCGGCAGGCCTGACCTGCACCCTGTCCAATGCCACCGGCACGATGCCGAACTATGCCGTGTCCAATGTCGATGTCGACTGCGCACCCACCGTGACCGACACGATTTTCAAGGACGGCTTCGAGTCCGCGGCTCCCTGACCTGCTTCATGGTGCGCCGGCATGGCCCGGCGCACCGGTTCGAGCTGGCGGCCCGTCCTTGCGGCGGGCCGCTCTTCTTTGCGCCTCCGGCGGCGGCGTGTAGCATGCGCGCTCCGTTTCGCGCTTGCTGATGAACTCCGATCTGCCCCATCGCACCCGATTTCTCGCGCCGCTGCTGGCAGGGTTGTCGATGTTCGGGCCGTTCTCGATCGACACGATCTTTCCCGCGTTCCCGGCCATCGCCGAGCAGTTGCGGGCCAGCCCGATCGCGATGCAGCAGACGATCAGCGCCTACCTGGTGCCGTATGCGCTGATGTCCCTGATGCACGGGCCGGTTTCCGATGCCTATGGTCGGCGGCGGGTGGTGCTGGGCGGCGTGATCGTATTCGTGCTGGCCTCCATCGGCTGCGCCATGGCCACCTCGATCGATGCGCTGCTCGCCTTCCGCGCGCTGCAGGGCGCGTCGGCCGGGGCGGGCATGATCGTCGGCCGCGCGATCATCCGCGATTGTTTCGACGGCGTGGCGGCGCAGAAACTGATGTCGACCGTGTCGATGATTTTCGGCATCGCACCGGCCGTGGCGCCGATCGTCGGTGGCTGGGTGATCGCGTTTGCGCACTGGAGTGCGATCTTCTGGCTGCTGGCGGCGTTCGCCCTGGTGCTCTGGATCGCCTGCGCCGCGTGGCTGCCGGAAACCCATCCGCAGGAACGTCGCACGCGCCTGTCGGCAACGCACCTCGCCGCGATCTGGCGCGGCATCTTCGGCGACCGACTGTTCCTGCCGCTGGCTCTGGCCGGCACCTTGAACTTCAACGCGCTGTGGATCTACATCGCGTCGGCGCCGGCCTTCGTGCTCGACCTGCTGAAGCTCGACGAGCAGCAATTCGCGTGGCTGTTCATTCCCGGCATCAGCGGCATGATGACGGGCGCCTTCCTGTCGGGACGCATCGCCGGACGCATGAGCGCGGCGGCGACCGTTCGGCTCGGGTATGCGGTGATGCTGGTCGCGACCGCATTGAACCTGTGTCTTGCGCTGGTTTTCCCGACGCCGCGCCTGCCTTGGTCGGTATTGCCGATCGGTTTGCACGCGGTCGGTGTCGGCCTGAATTTCCCCACGCTGACCCTGCTCTTGCTGGACCGCTTCCCCGCCAGCCGCGGCGCCGTGTCGTCCCTGCAGGCGTTCATCAGCCTGACCCTCAGTGCGCTCATCGCCGGCGTCCTGTCTCCGCTGCTGTCGGTCAGCGTTCTGCGGCTGGCGTGCGGGGCGGCCTTGTCGACGGTGCTCGGCTTCCTGGCGTGGCAGGTCTACCAGCGCGCGCAGCGCGCAGCCGTCGGCGGGACGGCCTGAACGCGCTCTGCTACGGGTTTTCCGCAGGCGTGAGTGGGCGCATCGGCGTGCTATAAAAGCGGCGTCCTTCGCCTCGGCTGCCGCCTGCCGGTGGATCCATCCCTCAAGCAAGCGCTGCACAGCACCCGTTGGCGCATCGCCGCCGTCGCCGCGCTTGTGGCCATCGCGGTCATCTTCTTCCTTGGCGGTTTCCGTCAGGCACCTCCAAAGCGCACGCCGCAGGCCGGCATCGGCGAGCGCGTCGTTTCCGGCGCGCTCGCCGTGCGCGCGCTGCGCGCATGGGTCGACACCAAGGATCCGCGCGGCTACACGGACAGCTATCTCGGCAAGCACTTTCTCGTGCTTGAGGCCGAGGTCGAGAACCTGACCACGACGAGCAGCGACTTCTATCTGAATCAGGATCTGCGCTGGCTCTCCAGCATGGACGACCAATCCGGCGCGCAGCTCGACCTCGCCTATCTGGCCGATGACATGAGCCCGCTGGACAAGCTGCATCCGGCGATGCTTTCCCACGTCTTCATCGTCTGGAAGATTCCGTCCGACCAGCCGTTGGTGCAGCCGTTTCGGTTCGGCCTTTATCGGCGCGAATACGTCAAGAAGGCCTACGTCAACAACGAGAGCGGCTGGATCCAGGGCGGCCCCGGCGTCACGCTGAAGATCGAGGCCGAGGATCGACGCGGCGGAGACAAGCCGTGATGCGCCGGGTTTTGCGCGGGCTGGGTTGGCGCGACCTGTGCTGGCTGATCGCCGGTGTCGCCCTGATCGTCCTGATGCGCAGGAACCTGCTCGACTACGAACAGCAGCTGGCCGATGTGCGGGTGCCGGCAGCGGTCGGCACTCGCGTGGTGCAGGGCGATTTCGCCGTGACGGTGGAGGGATTCCGCCTGGCGCATCAGTACCGCGTCCGCGAGCGGGGCAGCAGCGGCAGCGAATCGGGCGAGGGACGCGTCCTGAAGTCGCCGGGCCTGTGGGTGGCCGTGCCGCTGACGCTGGAGGTACTGCGCGAACCCGGCTACATCGGCGCGCGCCTGCGCACACGCGACGGCCTGCTGTACAACGCCAACTCCGACGCGCGGCCGGAAATCCGCGGGCTCAATATTGTGCAGACGCAATTGCTGCCGGGCCTGCCGAAGCGCGGCGTGTACTTCTTCGAGGTGCCCGCGGAGAAACTCGTTGGCGCGCACCTGCAACTGTTCCAGGGGCAGCGGCCGGCAACGCTGGCCGCCGTGATCGACATGGATCTGGGCATCGACGAGGCGGCGCTGGTCAAGGTGCGGGACGAAGTGGACCTGCGGCCATGAGCGGTGATCGCGTGTCGTGGTGGCAATCGCAGCGCTGGTACCTTCTTGGCGCGCTGGTGACCGGTTTCTTTGCGCTGTACCTGCCGTACCGCTC